>NZ_PDNZ01000002.1:300000-427500 GCF_003182595.1 Prosthecochloris marina | reverse complement strand
CAATGGAGGGTTGAAGACAGGATCCGAGCCAGTGACTACGATTGATTCCTTTGCTGTATTGCTGTTTGCATCGAACATTCCTTCAATGCTGTAATCGAAATATCTGATAGGTCCGGCCTCTTGTTCCGAGGAAAGGATCGCTTGTCCGGTACCTTTGAATGCGTAGATTCGTGTCCCGTTTTTGACCGTTACTTCAAGTTCAGTCGGGGAGTTCCACGATGCAGACCATACCGGGGCTTTTCCTTCTTTGTCAAGGCTCATTGCCTGGGTGATGTACGGCATGAATGCATATGAAAAAATCGCACAGACAGTGCAGATTGTCCATAGGACCGCATTGCGGAGCACCAGAGGCGGGTGAGGAGAAAACATGGTAAAACTGTTTGCATTACTACGGCTGCATACCATAATAATGTATACATTTTATACGTGTAATACTTTAGGACACCACTATTAATATGCAGCGCATCATGATTACTTCGTTGATCGGTGCTCAAAATTCTCATGTACACTGTGTCATTCCCGTTTCGGTGCTACGTTCACCTTGTACTCATGCCGCTTGCGACAATTTTTAGTGATGCCCTTTAATGCATTGAAAAACCATAAGAGGCTGAAGGCCTGTTTTTTCGATATTTTATATTTTCTATCATGCATGATCTTTTGAGTCATACTCTGGTGATGATCGGTGGTTATTTTGCCATCATGAATCCGTTTGCCAATACGGCAATATTTACTGCGGTTACAGCAGGTATGGATGACCGTTCGGTTAAAAAAACGGCTTTCAGTGCTGTGGTAACGGCTTTGGGTATTGTTTTAAGCTTTATCCTGCTTGGCCGGATCATTTTCGATTTTTTCGGCATTACGCTTCCTGCGCTACGTGTTGCGGGTGGAATAATGGTTTTTTTTATCGGTTTTGACATGATGCACGGCAGAACATCGGCGGCTCATGCTCCTGCCAGTGATAACTCACCGGCAGAGCAGGGGCAGAATATCGGTATAAGCCCGTTGGGAATACCGATACTTGCCGGTCCGGGCACAATTGCAGTTTCAATGAGTTATTCCGCAACGGGAAATGTGCAGGAAATTGCCATCAACGCTCTTGTTTTTTCCATTATGTGTATGGTAACCTATGTTTTTTTCCTGCTTGGTGAAAAAGTTGAGCAGAAACTGGGACAGGAAGGGCTGAAAGTCATTACCCAGCTTATGGGTTTGATTCTCTCTGTCATAGGTATCCAAATAGGACTCGAGGGCATATTCGGTGCAATTTCACTGTTTGAACAGCACCATGCATCATGAGTCGATTGTAGAATCATCAGAATACGTTGATTATGATACATCCGCTTTTGTCGCGCATTGCTTTATTTGCTTTTTTGTTTCTCATGAGCTGTGGAGACAGTCCGCAGTCTGTTGCGAAAAATTTTACGGAGAATCTGGCGAAAGGCAGAATTTCCGAAGCAAAGAAATATGCGACCGAACCGACAGGTGAAATGCTTGACTTTGCCAGCAAGATCGGGGCTATGCCGGTCAACCCCGGTTTTACGTTCGTTTATGTTGAAAAAAACGTTGATGGTGACAAGGCAACGGTTGTGTACAGGGAGTCAGTGGATGGGCCTGATGAGCGCATTAACCTGGTGAGAATCGATGGTGAATGGAAAGTTCACATGCAGACGCCGAAGTAGCTGGTTATTGCTGCTGACGCTTATTGTGATGTTTTTTCTTCCATTGCAAACGGCAACCGATGAACTGGACCGTTTGAAGGGAAACATGCCAGGCGGGTGTATTGAATCACTGGCCGGTATTCTTGATGAAGGTGATATTATTTTTCGTTACGGAAACGGGGTCTGGTCTCCTGTCTTTAGGAATGTATCCTTGACCGAGAAAAGATTTTCTCACGCGGGGGTGATCATTGTGGAAAAAGGGCGGTTCTGGGTTGTCCATGCATCGGCACACGAGATGAACGGTGTGGGCTATGTATCGAAGGTGTCGCTCGAGCAGTTTCTTGCTGTTTCTTCGGATTACGCTGTTTATCGTTTTGGAAAAGAAAAAAATGTTCGGTGGCGCATAGCTGAAAACGCCAAAAGTTATATCGGACGTCCATTTGATTCCTCGTTCAACATTGCTGATAGAAACAGAGTGTATTGTACCGAGTTGGTGATGCATTCGGTTAATGACGCTGTCGGCTATAACGCTATTTCCCCGACAGTGGTCAACGGTGTTTCGCTTGTCGCTCCGGATGACTGCTATGAAGGCCGTGGTTTTTTTGCGGTAGCTGACAAGCGATTGTCTGGGAAACTCTGAGAGAGAGGTAGCAAGATCGAATACTCTTTTCAGGATTGTTTTTTCAACGCGGCTTTTATGCCGAGGCCGATTTCCTGTGCTGAGGTGACAGCTTCCGGTTGCTTTTCAAAAGCTCTCAGGCCGACCGAGGCAGTTGTCGCACCGGGTCCGTAGAGCATGGTGATGCCTGTCATGCTGCAGCTATTCCCGTTTCCGCAGGTCAGGCAAGGTACATTGCCTTTTATACCGACGTTGCCGAGATAGTTCATGCCCTCTTCCATCATAAAAAACTGAACGGCATTCGCTCCCAGCATCCCGGCAGGAGGCAGTCCTTCGGCATTTTCCGGGACACATGAGGAAATGACCGAAGCACCGGGTTTTCCTTTTAAAAACCCATGATTGTGCCGTAGAGGATACATGCGCTCCAAGAAGGCTTTTGTGCGTGAATCAAGTGTGGAATAAGGAGTGAAGCCCCCTATGACCAGGGCATCAGCCTCCTTGACGAGCTCAACGAAGAAATTACCGTCATCTTTGATGACACAACGATTTGTTTTTACACAACCGAGGCATGCATTACAGGGCGAGACAGTGTATTCGCTCAATTTGTGAAATTCATGGTCGATACCCGATGCTGAAAGAACGGCTTTAACGGCTCTGTCGGTGTTACTGTCAGCAATAGGAGAGCCGGAGATTCCTAAAATTTTCATTGATCACTGCTTTTTTGAAATACTACGGATCGAACTATTTTACAAAGCATGAACGATAATGTTTTTTTATTGTATTAACAATTATTAACGCATTTTCAATGCAATCATACAACTTCACGCTTTCCATGAGCGTTCGTGATTACGAGTGCGATATGCAGGGGATTGTCAATAACAGTGTCTACCAGAACTATCTCGAACATGCCCGCCATGAATATCTTAAAGCGGTCGGGATGGATTTCAAGATGTACGCACAGGAAGGGATAAACCTTGTTGTCGTAAGGGCTGAACTCGATTATAAATTTCCGCTTGAAAGCGGTGACAGATTTTTTGTCGGAGTGAATATGGTGAGAGAATCAAGGCTGAAGTTCGCGTTTTATCAGGACATTTTTCGGGAAAAGGATAAAAAGCTTATCCTGAAAGCAAAAATTACCGGAACTGCCCTCAATCAACGAGGCCGACCGGCAATTCCCGAAGAGCTTGATGCTGCTCTTGAACGCATTTCTACTACGATAATCGCTTAAAGAGTTCTTATGAAACCATTGAAACAGGTGGCTCAGGCGTATATGGCTCTGAGTAAAGGGGAAAGAGGTTTGCAGGAAGGTGCTTTTGAAGAAGCTGTTTCAGAGTATCAAAGGGCGATGGCCGTTACTCGTACAATTCCTCAAGAGGAAGTTTTCGATCATGAGGGGTTCGATGCTCTGTGTCATGCAGGTCTTGCCAGCGCATTGGGGAAGTTGGAGCAGTATGAGGAAAGTCTGGCATCGGCCGATAAGGCATTGCATTATTTCAACCGTCGGGGTGAGCTTCATAAGGAAGCTGGGAAGCAATGGATCGCTGCTGTCATGAGTCGCGCATTTGCGCTTGCGAGAACCGGTAGGTCAGGCGATGCGCTGAAAGCGTTTCATACGGTGAGTGAAATGATTGCCGATCGGAAAGGTGATTGGCCGGAGAAGGAAAAACTTCAGAAAACGGTTTCCGATAACATCGCCATGCTGCAGGCTTCCATGCCGGAGGACAAAGCAAAACGTAAAGCATGGTGGGAGTTCTGGTCCTGAATGGTCTTGCAGAAAGGAACAACAGAGAATATCAGGACAATTCTGGTCATCAGGTTCAGTTCGATCGGTGATATCGTTTTGACCACCCCTGTTCTGCGTCGCTTGCGGGCGGCTTATCCGGAAGCGTCAATCGATTTTTGCATCAAATCTCCATTTGTTTCCCTCGTGGAAGGGTCTCCGTATTTGAATGCCGTCTATACGTCCGATGCTCCACCACGCGGTCATTATGATTTGGTTGTCGATTTGCAGAACAACCTTCGTTCACGTTCATTGGTGCAATCGATTTCATACCATCAGCTTTACCGGTATCACAAGCAGAACTGGAAAAAACTGCTGCTTGTCAGGACGGGTCTCAACCTGTTCGGCACAGCCGAGTCCGTTGTGGACCGGTATATGGCAGCAATAGAGGACAGACAGATAGCTGGTGATGACAAAGGCTGCGAGTTATGGCTCAAGGAAGATGATCGCAACTTTGCGGCTTCGGTGGGCAGCGGAAACGAGCGTCGGCTGGCTGTTTGTTTCGGGGCTAATCATCTGACCAAGCGATATCCTCCGGGCAAGTTCGCTTCGGTTATTGAATCACTGCTTTCGGAACTGAAGCTGAGTGTTCTTCTGCTGGGAGGAACAGAAGACGTGGAGCAGGCTGATGAAATTCTTGCAGCACTCTCCGTGAATGCGGTGTCGAGAGTCGTGAATCTTGCCGGAAAATCTTCACTGACGGAATCTGCGGCGGTGCTGGAGAGCTGTGATGCTGTGTTGACGAACGATACCGGCCTTATGCACATGGCATCCGCTTTCGGAAAACAGTTGTTCGTGCTTTTCGGCTCTTCGGTGGGTGAGTTCGGGTTTCTTCCCTACCGTACATCTTACTGCATGTTCGAGGTGGCCGATCTGCCATGCCGTCCCTGTTCACATATTGGCAAAGATCACTGCCCGAAAGGTCATTTCAAGTGTATGATGGATATACCGGAACAAGCGGTGGCTGAAAAGATCTCTGATTATTTCAAAAATTTGTAACATACGTTCGAATGTATGTGCAACGTGAACTGATATGCTCATGAAGATAGCTACCTGGAACATCAACGGTATCCGGGCACGTAGGGATAGTTTGCTGGCATGGATCGATGAGAAAAAGCCTGATATTATCGTGCTCGAAGAACTCAAGGCTCAGGTGGAGACTATTCCCGAAGAGATTTTGTCGCTGAATGGATATACTAAATATTGGAACGGCTCGACATTCAAAAAAGGATACAGCGGTGTCGGTTTTCTTCTTAAAGAAGGAAGCCATAGCGATTGCCGTTTTGACATACCCGATTTTGACCGTGAAAATCGAACCGGGGCGGTTCACTACACGAACCTTACCGTTATCGGGACCTATGTTCCCAGAGGTGACGGTGATGCTCATTATGCGGTAAAACTCGATTATCTTTCCGATTTGAGCACTTACATTCAGGGCCTTTTACAGGAAGGTAGACAGGTGATTCATACAGGGGATATCAATGTGGCTCATACAGAACTCGATGTTCACCACTCCCAAAATAAGCCGGGAGCCGTAGGACTTCGGCCTGAAGAAAGAGCCGCTATCGACCGGCATCTTGCAGTAGGCCTGCACGATATTATGAGAGAACGGTTCCCGGACAAAAAGGATATGTTTACCTGGTGGCCATATTGGAAGGGCGCGAGAGAAAGAAATCTCGGGTGGAGAATCGATTGTTTCTACCTTTCGGATGAACTGGTAGATACTGCTCGGGAGGTGAGCATCGACCTCGATGAAAAAAGTTCAGATCACGCACCGGTTATCCTCGAACTCGGATATTCCATTGGCTGAAAGTTTTTTCACGGTGTATTTTGCTGCTCTGACAGCATATCAGGATCAGGATTTATTCTCTTGTTGGAATAATGACGAAAATCATTTACTTTTAAGGTTCAAATTTGCAAGTGGTGTTCATGAAACGGCATGAATCCAAGGGACAGGGATGCGCAATACCTGGTCCCCGCCATTTGTTAGAGTCAACATAATTGCCAATAAGTTGCTTTGCGCTATGGAAATGAAAAAACTTTACGAATGTACCGTGATTATCAATGGCGGGCTGGAAGATGACGGGATTGCCGCCGCCATGGATGAGGTAAAAAAAGTCATCGCTGAAAACGGTGGTGATATTGAAAATGTGCTTGAAGTCGGGAGACGGAAAATGGCCTACCCGATTAAAAAGCAAACGATCGGTTCCTACGCTCATATCGAGTTTCAGGGGAACCCTTCAGGCATAGCAGCCATTGAAAAAGCTTTCCGTTATGACGACAACATCCTGCGTTTTCTGATCGTGCATTTGAGCACTCCCCTACTGGAAATGCGCAAAAGGGTTGAGAAATACAGTGTAGTGATCGGCAGCCCTGAGGACCAGAGTGAAGAGGAGCAGCAACAGAATCCTGCTGCAAAAAATTAGCATCCCTGGCTCAAAGTCTACAGTTAACTATGAATCGATACCTTTTGGATAAAACGGAGGAATGGTTATGGCTGATTTGAAAATGCCTGAAATCAATAGTGTTGTCATCGCCGGTAATTTGACCAAAGACCCTGTTTTTCGTCAAACGAATTCGGGCGGTACACCTGTTGTGAATTTCTCGATTGCCTGTAACAGGCGTTTCAGGGACAGCAATCATCAATGGCAGGAAGATGTCTGTTATGTTGGTGTCGTTGCCTGGAACAAACTGGCCGAGAGCTGTCGTGACAACCTGAAAAAAAGCGCAGCTGTACTCGTTGACGGTGAACTGCAGAGCAGAACATGGAAAGCCCAAGACGGGTCATCGCGGACAGTGGTTGAAATCAAGGCACGGAGAATTCAGTTTCTCAACAAACGAAAGAAGTCCGAAGGTGAGGAAGAGGACTCTTCTGGTTTTATCGAAGATGATTTTCATGCTAGTGAAAGCGTCGATGAGAGTATTCGGAATGACGAGTCCGGCCACGTATACGAGTATAAATATCTCTCTTCCGAATAAGGAAGGAAAAATCTGACAAATTGTAACGAGAGAATGAAACAGAGACGTACAAATACATCGATGAGCAAGTCGATAGGTAATGCGCTTGCCTCCAAGAAAAAAGTATCAAAGAATCAGGTTGTTTTTTTTGACTACCGGGATGAAAGAAAACTGAAACGCTTCATCAACGATCAGGGAAAGATTATTCCGCGTCGCATTACAGGATTATCCGCAAAAGAGCAGAACCTTCTCACCCATTCGGTTAAATGGGCAAGGTTTCTTTCTATTATTCCCTATGTTGCGGACGAGTACAAATAAGGTGGTTAGAGAATTTTGTTTAAACATTTATTGAAATTGAGGAAGCAAAGCTGTGAAAGTTATTTTAAAAAAAGATATTGTAACGCTTGGTGACGCCGGTGAAGTCGTGGAGGTGAAAAACGGCTATGCCAACAATTATCTTATTCCGCAGGGGATAGCGCTCAGAGCTACCGAAGGCGCTCTCAGGGCGCTTGATACAGAAAGAAAACAGCAGGCTAAAAAAATCGAACAGCAGAGAATCGCTGCACGTGAGATAGCGGATAGATTGCAGCAGTTGAGTCTGAAGGTGTCTGCTAAAGCCGGAGAGTCCGGGAAACTTTTCGGTACGGTTACTTCAGGGGATATTGCTGAGGCGCTGAAGAACGAAGGGGTTAGTGTCGACCGCAGAAAGATAAGCCTTGAGGCCCCGATTAAAGCGTTGGGGAATTACGAGGTTGGGGTAAAGCTTTTCATGGATGTTTCCGCAACGCTTAAGGTTACCGTAGAGGCTGAAGGATAAGCTTTTTGCTCACCGAAAAGCTCGAAAAAGGATATAAGTCGCCGTACAACGATATCAATCGTTGTACGGCTTTTTTGTTTATGTCGAGAAATGATATAAATTGCTGTGCTAAAGTCGTAATAAGTGGTGTATAAGTGAAGTGTTAAATTTAATTGAAAAATGAATGAAGAGTGTCAACCCCCTATTGTTGAAAGCCAAGGAAGACGCGGGGGACTGTCCCCATAATCATATCTGTCTGGAGGGTAAAAGAGAACATCTGTGCAAAGTATGCGCTGAGTATGGTGATAAAGTTCTTTTTTTACAGAATGGCTTCCCTCAAAAAAATAGTTGCCCCTACTTTTATACTTTTGGTGATGATGGAATTTGTACCTGTCCGGTCAGGTATGCGCTATATAACGAATAGACGTGTAGATAACGGGTATGTCTGATCGCATATTTTTTTGTTCATTTTGCCCCGGATACTATGCGATAATACGTTATATGGTTTTATTTTATCCTTGTAGTGTCAACTGCAGGAAGCATATCACAAATTCTTTTGGGGAGTAACACCATGAGGCAAGCTCTATTTCAGGAAAAGTACCCAATCTACACGCTGGAAATCGACAAGTCAGAAACCTCCTATGGCTCAGTCGACGAAATTCTGGCTTTTTTCAAATCTAAAATCGATGCCCATCCGGTTGTTTCGTATATCGGTGCATTTGATCATTATGCGCATACAAAGTCATTGAAAGACGGAAAGATCAGCGACCAGATACTTGGTGCTAAAAACATTCTTTTCTGTTTTGGAAAAGAACTGCCGAGCCCTTGTGTGCTTTCGGTACGTCCACGCTCGATAGGGGTTGCCGAAATGGATGATGCGTTTGTCATAACCTTTCTCGAGGCTCCGAATCCCATGGCTAACAAGGCTATGGAAGATTGGGCGCTGAGCATAAAAGATAAGTAGTCGAAAATGCTTATGACGTGATTGGTAAAAAGAGGCAGACTCAAAAGGACTGTTTCGCGACTATCGGTCGCCATGCATACGCGCTTCCGGAAGAGAGTCACGCCGCTCCGTGAAATCCAGAAAAACTGTTTCACGGGGCGGTATGGCTTTTATGGAGATTACTGAGAGAATTGCTCGAGCATTCTGACGTCGTTTTCAAAAAGAAGGCGAATGTCGTCGATTTTGTATCGTAAGAGCGCGGTGCGGTCGACTCCCATGCCAAATGCGAAACCGGAATATTCATCCGGGTCGATCGAGCAGTTTCTGAGTACGTTCGGATGAACCATTCCGCATCCCAGAATTTCAAGCCAACCGGATTTTTTGCAGACACGGCAGCCTTTGCCGCCGCAGAGGTAACAGGTAACATCGACCTCGGCCGAGGGTTCGGTAAACGGAAAGAAGCTCGGTCTGAAACGAAGTTGTACAGTGCTGCCGAACATCTGCTTCGCGAAAGAATAGATCGTTGCTTTCAGGTCGGAAAAAGAGACGTGTTTATCGATATACAGCCCTTCGAGCTGATGGAAGACACAGTAGCTGCGTGCACTGATGGCTTCATTTCTATATACCTTACCAGGGCAGATGACCCTGATCGGAGGTTTTTCATCGAGCATGACCCTGATCTGTACCGGTGAGGTATGTGTCCGGAGGAGAAGATTATCTTCCCCATCGTTTCTGGTAATGAAAAAGGTATCCTGCATATCCCTCGCCGGGTGGTTTGCAGGAAAATTCAGCATGTCGAAATTATAACTGTCTCGCTCAAGTTCCGGACCGGTTGCTATCGTAAATCCCATGGACCGGAAGATTTGTTTCATGTCTCCCAGAACTTTCTGCACAGGATGTTCGGAGCCGGAGTACTCTTGCCGGCCGGGAAGGGTAAGATCGAGATGCTTCTTTCCTGTGCTTGACGATGGAGTATCGAGCTGCTTTTTCTCTCTATCGTACTTTTTTTCGGCAGACAGTTTCAGCTGATTCAGCAGTTGTCCAAAAACCGGGCGTTCGGTTGGTGAAACGTTTTTCAGTTGATTGAAGAGTTCGGCTATACTGCCTTTGCGCACCATGAACTGGAGACGAAATGCCTCCAGTTGTTCAGTACTCTCAATGATGAACCTGTCAATCTCCCGCTGTAACGATTCTATGCTGTTTTTCATGGAATGTAGTAGCTGCTTACAGTCTTAACCTATGGCTGATTTAACGATCTGGCTGAATGCGGCTGGATCCTTTACGGCAATTTCAGCCAGTGCTTTGCGGTTGATGTCGATATTTTTCTTGTTCATCGCATCCATCAGGCGGGAATAGCTTGTACCGTTTTCCCTGGCTGCTGCGTTGATGCGCATAATCCAGAGTGCACGGAACGTTCTTTTCTTGACCCTTCTGTCACGGTAAGCATACTGTTCCGCTTTGTCGACAGCATGTTTGGCAACGGTCAGAATATTGCCGCGTGAACCCCAGTATCCTTTTGCCTTCTTTAATATCCGTTTTCTTCTTGTGCGTGATGCAACTGCATTTGTAGCTCTTGGCATCGTAGTCTCGATTTAAATGTTTAACAATAGAACTCTGTATTAAGCAAGGATCATGCGCTTAATCTGCTTTTCCTGAGCTTTGTCTACCAGAGTTGACTGATGTAGACGTCGGGTTCTTTTTCTGTTTTTCTTTTCCAGATTATGCGACCCGTTCATTTTTTCGCGTTTAACTCGCCCTGATGCGGTTGTTTTAAACCTTTTGCAGGCGCCGCGATGTGATTTCATTTTAGGCATGGTCGTCTCGTTTTGTTATAAGTGTATGCTTACTGTTGTGATTCCTTGTTCATTTTAGCCAGCTGTCTCTCGTAGACTTCAATTTTTTTCTTGTCCGGCTCAAAATAGACAAACAGTCGTTTTCCCTCGAATTTGGGAGTGCCTTCGCGATTGCTGACGTTGCTGAGTCGTTCCGTCAACCGTTCAACAAGTTCGAAACCTTTGTCTTTATAAATAATGGAGCGTCCGAGAAAAACAACAGTTGCCCGGACCCTGTTGCCCTTGCGAAGAAACTCTTCAAGGTGTGCCGCTTTGAAGTCAAAATCGTGTTTGTCGGTATTGGGATGAAACCGAAGCTCTTTCAATGCGGTTGGTTTTGATTTTTTCTTTCTGTCCTTGTCTTTTTTGTCGAGTTTGTACTGAAGTTTGCCATAATTATCAAGCTTGCAGACGGGTGGTGTCGCAGTTGGCTGTACTTCTATGAGATCAAGCCCCTCTTCTTCTGCAAGTTTCAAGGCATTGCCAGTTCTCATGATCTCCTGTGATCCGTCACTGAAAACAACCCTTACCTCAGGTGTTCTGATTTGTTCGTTGACCCTGTAGGTTACTTTCGGCTTTTGAGGAGTGCTTCTCTTTTTTCTCATACGGTCTCGATTAGTTTGAATAACGCTGTTGATTCAAGATTTCTCTTTGATTTCTGTTTTCAGCTTTTGCAGCAAATGCTCGATCGTTAGGTTCCCCTGATCGCCTTTTCTGTGGCGGCGCAGTGAAGTTTCCCCGGAATCAGCTTCTTTCTGCCCGATGATCACCATATAAGGGATTTTACCTACTTCTGCCTCACGAATCTTTTTGCCTATTTTCTCGCTTCGCAGGTCAAGTTCGGCACGTATGGCATTGTCGAGCAGTGCTTGGTGAACAGTGCTGGCATAATCGTGAACCTCTTCGGTGATCGGCAGGACGGCCACTTGAACCGGGGCAAGCCACAAAGGAAAGTTCCCGGCAGTATGTTCAATGAGAACACCGATGAATCGTTCCATGGAACCGAAAGGAGCTCTGTGAATGATTACCGGTCGATGCGGATGTCCATCGCTGCCGATATAGGATAGATCGAACCTTTCTGGCATCACGTAGTCAACCTGGACGGTGCCGAGCTGCCATTTTCTTCCAAGTGCATCACGGACGATGAAATCAATTTTAGGCCCGTAAAAGCTCGCTTCACCGACACCGATGATGTAATTGATGCCCATTTTATCGGCGGCTTCCCTGACATCCTGTTCTGCCTGCTGCCACACATCTTCTGTTCCACCGTATTTTTCAAGGTTTTCCGGATCATGAAGGGAAAGCCTGATTTCAATGTCATCAAAACCAAGTGTAGCAAATACGAATTTCGTGAGGTCGATTGCGTTGCAGATTTCGTCAACCAACTGGTCCGGTCTGCAGTATATGTGCGAATCGTCCTGAGTAAACCCGCGAGCCCTGATCAGCCCGTTCAGCTCACCGGACTGTTCGTGGCGATAGACCGTGCCGAACTCTGTCAAACGTATCGGAAGCTCCCTGTAACTACGGAGTTTTGAACTGTATATCATATGATGATGAGGACAGTTCATCGGTTTCAGCAGATACTGTTCCTCCCGGCCCAGATCGTCTTTGTAGGTGAGGGGAGGAAACTGTGAATCACTGTAATACGGGTAATGGCCCGATTGTTTGTACAGCTCTATATTGCCGATATGTGGTGTGTAAACGGGTACGTACCCACGTTTTCTCTGTTCTTCGCGAAGGAACGACTCGAGTTCGCTGCGAACAATAGCCCCTTTCGGCATCCAGATCGGCAGGCCGCTGCCGACTTTCTGGGAAAGCATGAACAATTCCAGCTCAGCCCCGAGTTTGCGGTGGTCCCTTTTTCTTGCCTCCTCGATGTTAGCAAGATGTTGTTTCAGGAGCTTTTCAGAGGGAAAAGCAATGCCGTAAATTCTCTGCATGCTTTCTCTTGAAGCATCCCCCCGCCAGAACGAAGCGGAAATGTTGGTCAGCTTTACCGCCTTGAGCTGAGAAGTGTTTGAAAGATGTGGTCCGCTACAGAGGTCGGCAAAATTTCCCTGGTGATAAATAGAGACTCTTGGCGTATCTTTGAGCGTGTCTTCCAGAATCTCCACCTTATAAGGGTCATTTCTGGTTGAGGTGAAGTATGTAATAGCATCTTCTCTGGAGAGATCCTCACGGCGAATTTCGAGCGAACGCCTGCTTATCTCCAGCATTCTTTTTTCGATGATCTCGAGATCGCTTTCCGTGAAGCGGTGTTCAGAAGCGATATCATAGTAGAAACCCTGCTCAATCGCCGGTCCTGCACCGAATTTCGAGCCAGGGAACAGTTCTTCAATAGCTTGCGCCATGATATGGCTCGCGCTGTGCCAGAAGATCTCTTTCCCGATATTGTCAGGATGATCGAACGTTATGATCTCTACTTCGGCATTTTCAGTAATTGGAACAGAAAGGTCGATGGGTTTGCCGTTGACCTTTATGGCTAGCGCATCCTTTGCCAATTTGCGTCCAATTGATTGTGCTATATCGTAACCGGTTACTCCCGAGGTAAATGAACGGTTTTTACCGTCAGGAAACGTAATGGTTACCGCAGCCTGTACGTCTATGTTGTCGGACATGAATTCTTCTGTCTCTATCAATACTCTTTGAAGAAGTCTGTGTTTGAACAGCTTCTTTCCTGATTTCAGGATAATCCAGCCGCTTTTAGTCAGTGTATTGTCGATAGGGAGGGCTGTTTTTCAGCATTTTTACTGCTGCTCGTTCCCAAAACGACAAGAAGTCAGGGATGTTACGAATAAATAGTCACAATTCAAAATTGTGCCGCCTCGGAAAACCTGCTGCGCGTTTCGATTGCTTCGTTGGTTCCGACAAGTCGGAATCGGAATCCTCATGTACTTTGTGTACAATCCGGTTCCTGTGCTCCGTCCGCCTTGCACTCATAACGCTCGCGACGGTTTTTCGAGGTGGCATTTATCAGGATGAACAAGGAGTAGCGCACTTCGTGCGCAGAATTAAGGAGCCAGAATCAGGAACTCGTCACTTGTTACTGGTCACTACTTCAACATCTGCAACAGATCGGGAGTGACGGTATCTTTTCCCTGCTTTGTGGCAAGCGTTTCCGCTTTTTTCTTCAACTCCCGGCCGAAAGAGATCTGGCTTATGAACGGGGCTTTCGCGACAATGGTTTTGAGCAAGGCGTTTGCTTCTTTGGTCCACAATATTTTTCTGGCTGGTAAGCTATCGTCCATTGACTTTTTGGTGATAGGAAGGAAGGTGAACAAGGTGTCGTAGAGTGCGTTAACGATTTCCTGAATGATGTAGACCGCACCGCTATGTCCCATAAAGGGCGTACCTAAAGCTCTACGGACGATCGGTCCCGGGAAACCTGCCGGAATGAACCGGGTTTTTGCGTCAAGTTCTGCGAGATAGATTTTATCGACAATTCGACCGAACATAAACTGTGGCTGAGTGGTGGATAACTCTTCACGAAGCTCATTGTTGTCGGTTTCAGCCGAGTCATGGCTGAAAAGGCATTGCATTCCCATTTCTTTTCCAAGAAACTTTGCAAGACCTTCAGCATAGGTCCGGTCAGCGGCAACGCCGAAACGTATGGTAGGAAACCATTCTGATTGCGGGCCTCGCCAGAGATCCCATAATGGCTGCAATGTCGTGTGTTTTTCCTCGATGAAAAAGGCTTTCGCTTGAGCTTGGTTACCTGTTAGAGAGCCGAGGTTTTTAATGAACTGTTCCGTTTCGCCGAGGCCGAAAGGTGCTTGAAGAACAGGTCTGCCAAGCAAATCAGCCAGTGTTTTGCCATACTCCTTGTACATGACGACAATGACTTCGGAATTTTTGAGCCCCGAGATATCGTGCAGGTTGCTTTCAAACGGATAGACATGTTTGATGGATGCTCCACATCCGATGATAAGCCGTTTAAGTTCTGCAAGATCGGACGGACTGTTGAAACAGCCGTACGATGGGCCGATGATGCTCACGGCGCCAGGCTCGATTTCGGCAGGTTTTGTATCGTCAAAGTTTTCATAGAGCCAGGCAAGTGCCCTGTCCCTGCCCTGCCATTCGTTGCTGCCGAGAGAGTTCGATGCAAAAAAACGGATATCCGGATATCTGTGTTGCAGCATCTTTTCATGATCACTGCCGATCATTTCGCTTTCTGCACTTGAAACAAGGATCATTTGTTTTTCTGTATCGCCAAGCTTTTCAATGACACTGATGACCGATTCCGAGCTGCCGGAAGACGCAATTTCTTTTTCAGTCAGGCTGGTAGGGGTAAAATTTTCCAGATAGGGAATCGCGTCGGTATAGTCCATTACCGCAGCTCCAACCAGATTGTAACAGCCTACAGGAGCGTCGGCGATAACGTGTACATCCTGAAGAGCACAGAAGGTATTGACCGCTCCCCAGTAAGCGCTGGCTGTGGATTCATCCCGGATTGTTTTGGTCATGGCACTGAAACTTATCGTTTTTGAGGCTGAACGATAATGTAGTAAAAAAGCTTGTAGGGTCCGACAGCACCGTTATCACAGTTCTTACAAGGAAAAATGATTACGGAAGATTTGTCGTAAGTGATATTGGCAGTTTCCCTGCCGGTGTAATGTCTCCTTTAAGAAGCCTGATGGCTGCGTCTTCACTGAGTTCGGATGAAGAGTAGGTGCATATGTATGCGGGCATACCAGGGAATTGGTTGATGAGGTAAGGGGTACCGAACGAGATCATAATCAACGGACGCTTCGACGGGAGGTCTCGGGTCAGCTTATTGATAAAATCCTGTTGCCGGCCGCTTAATTCCAGGGATTTGGCTCCTGAAAGTACTTCGACATAGGTTGAGACGATTACTGCTGAGGCACGCTTGGCTTTATCAATGGCATTCCGGTAATCAAGCGAGTTTGCATCTGCTCCTATGCGTATCGTTTTTGCAAGAAAAGTCCGCCGCATTTTTTTTGAGAATGTTTCCCCTGAAAGAGAGTGCCGCTTGTTTTCTAAAATGATATGCAGGATGTTATCCTTCTTTTTTAGCGGCAAAGCATCCTTGTTGTCCCTTACAACGGTGATCGAGCGGTTCGCTATGGTTTCGGCAAGTTGCCGGTGGCTTTGTAAACTTATCTGCTGCGGGATACCGTTGAGGTTGACCAGGCGGTTTTGGTCAAGACCGAGCCATCGCTTTGCGAGAAGAATCCGGCGTACCGATTTATCGATTTGCTTTTCAGAAAGTTTGCCGTTTCGTACCGCATTGAGGATTGTATTGTGCGTCAGTTCCGGGTCTGGTGAGAAAAGAAGCAGGTCATTGCCGGCTTCGACTGCGCGAAGAGAAATGTCTTCAAGGGTGTAGTTTTGATAGAGCGCTTTCATGTTCAGCGCATCGGTGACGATGAGCCCTTCGAAATCCAGTTCCTTTCTCAGAAGTTTCGTGACGATCCTCCATGAAAGCGTAGCCGGAGTCATGTTGCCTGTGATTTTTGGAACAGCGAGATGGCCGGTCATGACGCTCATCACTCCATGCTCGATGGCGGCTTTGAATGGTTTGAGTTCAACGTTGTCAAGCCGTTTTTTGTCAGCTTGTAAAACAGGAAGGTTGACATGACTGTCGACCGTAACATCACCATGGCCGGGGAAATGTTTGGCTGTGGCGATCATTCCTTTCGATTGGAGTCCGTCGATGAACGCCTTGGTCATTTCTATGACTAAGGGAATATTGTCGCCATATGAGCGTGTGTTGATAACCGGATTTAGCGGATTGATGTTCAGGTCGACGTTTGGAGCATAGCTCTGATGAATACCGAGAGCTTTGGCTTCCCTGGCGATAACTTCTGCCATGCGATGAACGAGTTCGGGGTTCGCGGTTGCCGACAGGGCCATGTTCGGGGCGAACTCTGTCGTGCCCTCGATTCTCATGGCCAAGCCTTTTTCCATGTCTGCGCTAATTAGCAATGGACGGGGTGCGATTAGCTGAAAACGATTGGCGAGAACAGCTGCATCATACGTATTGCCCTTGAGAAACATCACTCCGCCAACCTTTCCCTCTTTGATAAGAGCGAAAAGTTTCCGGTATTCCTTGTTATCAGCGCTCTGGAATTTGGCAGGACTGTGAGCGATGAGCATCTGTCCGATTTTTTCAGAAAGCGTCATCTTCTTCAGCTGTTTTTCAACCCACTTATCCTTTCGGCTGAATATTTCCTGTGCCGTGGCTGTCGTGTAGGCAGGTGTTTCCTCTGCATAAACGCTATGACAGAGAGCGAGAGCGGGGATATGAAGCAGCAGAAGTACTGCAACCATTATATATCGTATCAGCATAATGAAATATATCAGGGATTTTTTTCCTTTATAGGTTCACCTGATCGAACGATTGAACTGCGGTAAAAATTGTGGTGATCTCTCTATTCAGGAAGATGTCATGAAAAGATACGGTTTCCAATCTTCAGATACTGCAGTAATAAACTTGCGCATCAGCATGATGTGGCTGGGCCGTATAGGCTGCTTCATCGGAAGCATGCCTGCTTCCTGAGGGGTGCGGTTACCTTTTTTTGTGTTGCAGGGACTACATGCGGTAATAAGGTTTTCCCAGGTATCTTCGCCTCCCTTCGATCGGGGGACCATGTGATCGATCGTAAGAGGTTTGTCGGTTCGACCGCAGTACTGACATTGAAAATTGTCTCTTCTGAAAATATTCTTTCTGTTCAGCATGATTTTTTTATACGGTAACCGGACATAAACGGTTAACCGTACGATGCTCGGCAGGGGAAATGATCGGGATACGGTACAGACAAACTCTTCCGGATGATGGGCGACAGTGACAGCTTTTCCGCAGAACAGCAGCACAATCGCTTTTTGTGCATCACAGATGCTCAGAGGTTCGTAGCTACTGTTCAGGACAAGTACTTTTGTTCTGCGTAAGTGCATGGCTCGGTTGTTTGTAAAGTATACGCCCATATTCCGAAATTGTCAATACTCCGAAGTCACATTTAGGTTAAAAGAGGGGAGATTGGTAAAAGGGTAACGGGTAATAGGGACAATGGAATAATTCTTGTAGGGGCAGACCTGTGTGTCTGGCCGAGCGGCGTTTGGATTTCGATACCGACAGGGGTCGGTATCGAATACGTTTTAATGAGTGCTTGATATCCCTACAAGTCGGGATTGAGGCTTGATAACCGTATAGCTCTGTAGGGGCGAAAAATTTTTCGCCCCTATCGGTGTCTGTGATTATGAAAACCGGAGATTATGCTGTCATTCTGCCTTGCTCAACAGCCGAAACAGCAAACGTTAAGTTTTCTCGATGCCTGGGCTTCGTCAAGTCTTTTTACCGGGGTTTTGACAGGAGCGTCAAGGACGAGATCAGGGTCATTTTCTGCTTCGTCGGCGATTGCCAAGAGGGCGTCGGCAAAAGCATCGAGCGTTTCGCGCGTTTCGGTTTCCGTAGGTTCGACCATGAGCGCTTCGCTCACGATGAGGGGAAAGTAGATTGTCGGGGCATGAAAACCATAATCGAGAAGCCGTTTGGCAATATCGAGGGTTCTGACATTATGTTGTTTTTTCTGTCTGTCGCCTGAAAGACAGAATTCATGCATTACCGGTTTCGGGTAGGGAAGTTCGAACTTTTCAAGCACCCGGGAAAGAAGGTAGTTTGCGTTGATAATAGCATTTTCGGAAACCCGGCGCACGCCATTCGCTCCAAGCATTCTGATGTAGGTATAGGCGCGAACAAGAACTGCAAAATTGCCATAGAAGTTCATCATGCGCCCGATGCTGTCAGGCTTGTCTGGATTCATGGTATAAACGGTGATTCCATTCTTTTCTGTTTTTTCTATAACCGGTACAGGCAGGAACGGAACTAGTTTATCGCAAACACCGACCGGTCCGCTTCCCGGGCCACCGCCACCGTGAGGTGCTGAAAACGTTTTATGCAGATTATAATGAACAATATCAAAGCCCATATCCCCAGGCCTGGTGATGCCCATCAGCGCGTTCATATTGGCGCCGTCCATATACAAAAGACTGCCGTTTTCATGGACCAGCTTTTCAATGGCGAGGATATCGTTTTCAAAAAGTCCGAGGGTGTTTGGATTGGTGAGCATGAGTGCCGCGACGTCCGGTGTGAGTTTTGTTTTCAAGTCTTCAATGTCCGTTCGGCCTTCGGCGTTGCTGTTAACTGAAACGATTTCGTAATTCGCGGTTGCTGCCGATGCAGGATTTGTCCCGTGTGCGGAGTCGACAACCAGCAGTTTACTTCGCCGGGATCCCAGCGATTCATGGTATTTTTTAATCAGAAAAATGCCGGTTAATTCACCATGCGCTCCTGCAGCCGGCTGGAGGGTAACCGCTGCCATACCTGCTATTTCCCGCAGCATCTCACTCAGTTCGTACATGAGCCTGAGAGAGCCCTGCGCGGTGTGTTCTGGCTGTAAAGGGTGCATTGATGTGAACCCTTGAAGGTCTGAGGTGCTGTCATTGATTTTCGGGTTGTATTTCATCGTACAACTGCCGAGCGGGTACATGTTTTTATCAACATGGTAATTGAGGTTCGACAAGCGTATGAAATGACGAACAACTTCACTTTCGGGAAGTTCCGGAAGATCTGCAGGTTCTGATCGTAGAAAGCGTTCGGGAATCAACTCTTGAACAGGTTTTGACGGTAGATCGGGAGTACCGAAACAAACGCCCCGGCGTCCTTTTCGGGAAAGATCGAAAATGAGTTTTTCTTTCATTGCACTGATACAAGTTGAAAAGAGTGGTGGTACATGAACTCTTTGTAAACCCTGAGCAACATTGAACGCTTGACGCGCCAGCCAGGGTAACATATAGATGACATTCAATATATGCTTAAACTGTACAGAAAAAAAGCCGGGAAGGGTACACCGACAAAGGTTTTCAGCCGGTGCCTGTTTCGAGCGTCGCCAAGGCTTCTTTTGCTGCAGACTGCTCGGCATCCTTTTTTCTTCCGGCGGTTCCTCTACCCAAAGGTTTGCCGTCACAAGATACCTCGATGGTAAACAGCTTTTCATGTTCGGCACCTTCTTCCGAAACAACTGCATAGACCGGCGGCGCAAGCTGCCGTGACTGGGTATATTCGATCAGGCGGCTTTTGTAGTTGTGTTCGACGGCATCGAGTTTTTTCAGATCAACATGGCTGATGACATGTCTCTGGATAAAATTTTTCGTTTCAGCAAGGCCCATGTCAAGATAAATTGCACCGATGAGTGCCTCGAAGGCATCTGCTAACGTTGATTCGCTCGAGCATATTTTACTTTTATCGGCGGATTCTCCGATAAGCAGGTGCTCAGAAAGAGATATTTTCCTGGCAAAACCGGCAAGCGATTTTCGATTGACGATTTTTGCCCGATTGCTCGACAGTTTTCCTTCATCGCTGTCGGGAAAGCAGGTATACAGGTGTTCGGAAATGATGAGATCGAGGACGGCATCGCCAAGAAACTCGAGGCGTTGATTGGAATCGGCAGGCTCGGCCTGGTCATGAACTATCGATCTGTGGGTAAGTGCGGTGACATATACTTTGGAATTGGAAGGGGGATATCCCAAAAGCTTCTTGAACCAGGCTATGGTGGTGTCCTGAATCGTTAGAGAACCGTTTTCAGTATTGCTTTTGGTACAGGATTTATCATCACCTTGAGAGCGATGAAAAGCGAATGAACCGAGTTTTTGCCAGAACTTCTCCATAAGCAGGAGATGATTTACAGAGACCTAAATTTTTCTGAAAATCAGTGTTGCGTTGTGGCCTCCAAAACCAAAGCCATTGTTAAGTACGTATTCGATTTTGCGTTCTTTCGGATTGTTCGGGGTGACATCCAGATCAACCTCAGGATCAAGATTTTCAATATTGATCGTTGGGGGCACAATCTGATGTTCCATAGCCAAAAGACAGACGATGGATTCTACAACACCTGCTGCTCCGAGCAAATGACCCATCATCGATTTTGTGGAGCTGATACCGACCTTGTAAGCATGTTCGCCGAAAAGCTTCTTGATAGCTATGAGTTCTGCAATATCACCGCGCGGTGTAGCCGTGCCATGAGTATTGATGTAGTCGATCGCATCGGGCGTGATGCCTGCTTTGTCAAGAGCGCCGTTCATCGCGTTCAAAGCTCCAGCGCCTTCAGGATGAGGAGCTGTAAGGTGATGAGCGTCTGCCGAGGCACCAACACCGGCAAGCTCGCCGTAAATTTTCGCTCCGCGGGCCTGAGCTGATTCAAGAGTTTCAAGGATCAGCGATCCGGCCCCTTCTCCCATGACAAAACCATCGCGGTTTTTATCGTATGGGCGGGATGCCTTTTCAGGATGCTCGTTAAATGTTGAAAGTGCTTTTGCTGCGTTGAACCCGCCTACGCTCATCGGAGTAATGGCGGCTTCCGAACCACCACATACCATATAATCCGCCATGTCGAGCTGCAGGAGCATCCACGCATCGATGATTGCATGCAGTGATGTTGCACACGCCGAGGCGGTTGCATAATTCGGGCCCATCAGCTTGTTTCTCATCGAGATCTGCCCAGCTGCTATATCGGGTATGAGCATCGGTATGAAGAAAGGACTGATCCTGCGGGGTCCCCTGTCGAGAAAGGCACGCATCTGTTTGTCATGGATCGTCATCCCTCCGGTTCCTGAACCGTGAACAACTCCTATTCTTGCAAGGTCTATAGCCGAAAGGTCAAGCCCTGAATCTTTCAGGGCCTGTTCTGCAGCTACCACGGCGTACTGGCTGAAAGGGTCCATTCTCGAAGCGGATTTCGAATCCACATAATCCTCGGCTTTGAACCCTTTAAGTTCACAGGCAAAACGGGTTGAAAAGCCTGTCGTGTCAAAATAGCTTATGGGTGCGGCAGCGCTTTTTCCCTGGTGTAAGGACTCCCATAGTTCTTTTGTTGAAAAACCAAGAGGGGATACTACTCCGACACCTGTTACGACAATACGTTTGCGTTCCTGACCCATTTCAATTATTTAATGTTAAGCCTGTAAATTCCGCTGCTGCAGGGAGTGTCACTTGTTGACGATGTAGTCGATTGCCTGCTGTACAGTGCTGATTTTTTCTGCATCTTCATCAGGAATCTGAATGTCAAATTCATTTTCAAGCTCCATGATCAGCTCAACAGTGTCAAGTGAATCAGCTCCCAGATCGTCGGCAAACTTTGATTCAAGTTTGATCTGATCTTTGTTGACACCCATTTTGCTTACGATAATGTCGTAAACTTTGTCTTTGATTTCCGCACTCATTGTATTTCCTCTCTAGATTAGGTTTTGGAATTATTCGTTTTCATTAAAAACAATTAAAAAAATGTCCGGCAATATACAAATCAGAGTGGCCTCTGCCAAATCACATAACCATGCCACCGCTGATGTTTATGACTTCACCTGTAATATAGCCCGCTTGGTCGCTTGCAAGAAAAGACACGACGCCGGCAACCTGTTCTTGAGTACCGAACTGTTTCAAAGGAATGGCATTGAGCATGCTTTCACGAACGTCATCAGAAAGCGCATCGGTCATTTTTGACGTGATAAAGCCTGGCGCGACAGCGTTAACTCTGATATTTCTCGAGGCAAGTTCTTTGGCTATGGACTTTGTAAAGGCTATGACACCTGCTTTCGAAGCGCTGTAGTTCGCTTGTCCCACATTTCCCGCAATACCGATAATCGAGGCAATATTGACGATTGCGCCAGAGCGCTGTTTCATCATGGTTCGGCTAACGGCCTTGGTGCAGTTAAAGGTGCCTTTCAGGTTCACCGCAAGCACGGCATCCCAGTCGGCTTCACTCATACGCATAAGCAAGCCATCACGGGTTATACCGGCATTATTGACAAGGATGTCTATGGTTCCGCATTCGGATGCAATCTCCTGGAATACCGATTGTGTTGTATCGTGGTTTGTGACGTCGAGCTCTTTACAGCTAACTTTTCTGCCGGTTTTCTTCACGGCAGCGGCTGTTTCTTCGAGCCATTCCTTCTGCAGGTCGCAAATGATAATATTCGCTCCTTTTGTGGCAAGGTCTAAAGCTATTGCCTGGCCGATACCTCTTGCCGCTCCTGTGATAACGGCGTTTTTTCCTTCAAACATAATTTTTTTCCGGTTGTTTATGTCTTGTCATTACTGTTCTTGCTTCGTTGCGAGGCATTGAGCTACCTGATTCGCATTATCAATGCCACTGATGGTGACTGACCGGTCGATTCTTTTCACCAGACCCTGAAGAACTTTTTGCGGACCGATTTCAATAAACGACGTTATACCTCCCGCAATCATTGCTTCAACCGATTGAGCCCATCGAACAGAGCTTGTCAGTTGCAGCACGAGGTTTTTGCGTATCTCGTCGGCCATTGTGATCGGCTGTGCTACAACATTCATGCAAACGGGAATGCGGGAATTGTTAATGGTGATTTCGTCAAGAGACGCTTTCAGTTCCTCTTCAGCGGGTTTCATGAGAGGAGAGTGGAACGCTCCTGAAACAACAAGTTCTTTTGCCATTCTCGCACCCATTGACGGAGCGAGCTCGACAGCTTTTCTTACTGCCCCGATCTCTCCGGAAATCACTATCTGGCCTGGAGAATTGAAGTTTGCAGCCTGAACGACTCCTGAAGCCCTGGTCTCTGCGAGAAGATCTTCGAGAGCTTCGTTGCTCATGCCGATGATTGCCGCCATGGTTCCGGGGTTGAGTGTTCCGGCATTCTGCATGAGTTCTCCCCGTTTTGAGACAACTCGGAGGGCATCTTCAAAACACATCGCACCGGCGAAGCACAGTGCGGTATATTCTCCAAGGCTGTGACCTGCAGTCATGGCAACATCTGTATTGCTAAGAAGAGTGGCGGCACAGATGCTGTGAAGAAAGATTGCCGGCTGAGTATAACGTGTCTCACGAAGAACCTCCTCGCTGCCGTTGAACATGATGTCGGTGATGGAGTAGCCGAGAATTTCATTTGCCCGCTCCATCAGGTTTCGGGCTTCGGGATACTGCTGGAAAATATCTTCGGCCATGCCGCAATACTGTGAGCCCTGGCCCGGAAATACAAATGCTTTCATGAAACGTTTTCTCTGTTACAAATAATATATTTGACAATGTATATCCTCTACCGGATAAAACAAGTGAGGCACAGATGGCCCGGGTTTATAACCATTTGATGTAAATGCCGCCCCAGGTATATCCCGCACCGAAGCTGACGAGAATAAGGTTGTTTCCACTCTGAAGCTTGCCTTCCTCATGGAGCTCTGCGATACAGATTGGTATGGTTGCCGCTGAAGTGTTGCCGTAACGGTCGATATTGATCGATACCTGTTCCAGGTCAATTCCCATGCGTTCTGCAGTTGCCTGAATGATTCTCTGATTCGCCTGGTGCGGTATAAGGTAATCTACATCCTCTGCGGTAAGGTTGTTGCGGGTCATGAGTTCCGTCGCAACATCTGCCATGGCAACAACTGCTGATTTGAATACCTGCCGTCCATCCTGTTGCAAATAATGAAGTTTCTGGTCTACGGTTTCATGTGTCGTGGGGTTTAGACTTCCTCCACCGGGCATACAGAGGTTGGCGCCCCCTCTACCGTCAGAGTAGAGCCTGGAATCGAGCAGGCCGTAGTTTTCATCTGTTCCCGGCTCGATCAAGACTCCTGCGGCACCATCACCGAAAAGAACGCAGGTTGTTCGATCGGTATAATCCATAACGGCGGACATTTTTTCTCCACCTATAACCAGAACTTTTTTATGAGTTCCTGCTGCTACAAACTGTGCACCGGTGTTGAGGGCGTAAATAAAGCCGGAGCAAGCGCCCGAAAGATCGAATGCCCAAGCATTCGAGGCGCCAATGTTTTTCTGGACAAGACATGCCGTCGAGGGAAACATCATATCGGGAGTCATGGTCGCTACAATGATCAGATCAATTTCATCGGCGGAAATACCCCTTTTTTCGATGAGCTGCAAAGCAACCTCGCTGCACATAAACGACGTGGCTTTTTCAGGATCTTTCAGTATTCGTCGCTCACGTATCCCTGTCCGGGTACGAATCCATTCATCACTGGTATCAAGTATCTGTTCAAGGTCATGGTTGCTTAAAACGCTTTCAGGAAGATATTTTGCGGTCGCGGTGATTACTGCTTTCATATACATTGACGTTAGAATCTAAAGGAAGTCTTCCTGATTATGCAGGCTGTAGTGTTTGATAGATTACAAAGGCTCTGGTGCTGTTCTGCCGAATACCGGTCACTTTTCCGCCAGAGCTTCGGCAATATGCTGGTTTACCTTTTTGTCGATCATGTGTTCGGCCATAAAAATCATGTTCATGATCGCCTTTGCCGAGGAGCGTCCATGCCCTACAATCGAAATTCCATCGACTCCGAGGAACGGTACCCCACCGAACTTTTCAACATCGAAAGGCAGGAACATGGCCTTGAAGGCTGTGCCGACGAGTTCGGCCGCTTTCAGATCGAGCTGACCGGATGCAACCAGTTTTTCGATGGACGGTTTGAATATGGAGCTTAAAAAATGAGGAATGCTTTCCCCGAACTTCAACAAGGTGTTGCCGACAAGGCCATCACAGACAATCACGGAAGCCTTGGATGAGAGGATGTCATTTCCTTCTATATTACCAATGAAGTTGATCCTGTTTTTTTTATCGGCTTCCTTGAGGAGGCTATAGGTCTGTTTCAAAAGGTCCGAGCCCTTGTTTTCCTCTTCGCCGATATTCAGGAGACCGGTGGCAGGTTTTTCCATACCGGCGGCGTCGCGCTGATAAATGGTCAGCATTTCGGCAAACTGAACGAGATGTTCCGCTTTGCAGTCAACATTCGCTCCGACATCGACAACATTGGTCAGGCCGGGAGAGAGTCTTGGAAAATAAGCTGCAATGGTAGGTCGAAGGACGCCGGGAATACGTCCGAGAACAAACAGTGATGCGGCCATGAGCGCCCCGGTATTTCCTGCGCTGACAAACCCATCAGCTTTCTTCTCCTTGCATAGTATCAGACCTCTGACAAGTGATGAATTCTGCTTGGTTTTGACGGCAATAGCCGGAACATCACTCATTGTGATCACTTCGGGGGCATGCATGAACCGCAGGTTGAGATGCTTTGTGTCATACTGATCGAGCAGAGGTTCGACTTTTTCTTTCTGGCCAATCAACAAAACTTCCAACCTGTTTCCCGCTTCCTGAAGAGTCTTTATCGTTCCTTCTACAACGCATTCCGGAGCGTTATCTCCACCCATTGCGTCAACGGCAATTGTCAACATCTTGGAGTTCGGTTATGTTATGCTCAGCTGTTCGAAGATTTTTTTGTTACCGATCTGCCACGGTAATGACCGCAGTGACGGCAGGCGCGATGAGGAAGTGTTGGTTCGCCGCAATTCGGGCAAACTACGGTTTCTGCAGCTTTACTACGAGCAGTAAACTGAGCGCGCCTTTTATCCCGTCTTGACTTTGATACTTTCGATTTAGGTGTCGCCATAACAATAAGTGTTTATTACAAAATTCTTAGTGATATTTGTTCTTCAGTTTTTTCAACGATTCTTGCCACGGGCTTTCTGCTTGCGGCTCATCTTCAGGACTGTCTGGTTCATCATCATGATACACCGAACATTCAGGGTTACCTGTGCAGACAACCTTCAGTGGCTTCGAAAGAAGCAGGGTTTCGCGAACGTCTTCAGTAAGGTCCAGACCGGATGCGTTTCTGTCGAGTATCCGGAAATTTTCATCAAGACCCTCCGTATTGCTGCCGGGTTCATCGAAAACAAAGAATACCCTGTATGTTCCGGCTACTTCTTTTTTTAATGGCGCAAGGCAGATGTCGCAGGTTAGTTCCGCAACGGTTTTCGTTACAATATCGACAATGATTTCGTTGTCGGTTTTATTTGCAACTACTTTTACATCGATTTCATTGCAGAATCCCGGCTCTGCAAGTTCAGGGTTTTTGAAGTCCGAAGCCTTGCAGGTGAAGTCATACTCATATATACCTTCGCTTAGCCCGGCGATTCGTATCTCAATCACGCCCTTCTCCTTGCTCATCGTATCTTGTGCCCTTTGTAATAAAAGAACCCGAATTTACAAAATCTTACCGGTAAAAAGAAAAAAACGAGAGTATTCTTCGGTTTTTTTGATTTTTTAAGCTGAAATAGCAGAAATTCGGTTTGTGAATATTGAAAAGAGGTGTATATTATTCACCCTCGAAAGAGGCGACTGAAAAACATAGCCATTCCGCGATAGCTCAATGGTAGAGCATCTGGCTGTTAACCAGAGGGTTGTAGGTTCGAGTCCTACTCGCGGAGCACAAGGATAAGGGAGGTATTGTGAAAAGCAACATGCCTCCCTTTTTTTATTTAAAATCAGTAGGGCATCTGGCTGTTATCCCGACAAGTCGGGATGTAGGTTCGAGCCCTACTCGCGGAGCAAAAATTCTATCCGCTGAAATCAGAGGCTCTTATTTAACGCAAAACCCCGCGGGGATCAACCCACGGGGTTTTGTCGTTTCTGCTCTGTCTTCTCCGACTTACGCCATCGGGCTCATCCTTTCCAATTTTCCCATAATCGATTAATCTCAGGTATATTGAGGAGTTAGTAGTGTCCTGCTCTGATTGGGTACTACAGGCAATATTCCATAGCCAGTCCTTTTGAGGGATTAAAAATTTCTTTTATATCTTATAATACCAAGCCGTTTCTTTGCGCTTAAACCTTTTCAGTAAGCGTCCATCAATCGCGATCAAGCCAATAAATATCAGGCCCATCCCAACAAATGCATTCCATTCCAGTCGTTCTCCTAAAACCATGATACCAAGTAAGATGGCACTTAAGGGTATCAATAAGGTAACCAACAGGAGATTTGTCGGTCCAGCAGTGGCCAATATTCTGAAATAGATAATGTAAGCCAGCGATGTGCTGATAGCAGCCAATCCAAAGAGCGCTATCATTGTATAGCCACTAGGCGATAGATGCCATGGTTGATCAATAAACAGCGCCATAGGGGTCATCATAATCGTAGAACCACACAGCATTCCGGTAGCTACGACAAGCGGGCTGAGGCCTTTAAAACGACGCCCATAAATTGCCGCATACGCATATGAAAAAGCGGCTCCAAGAACGGCAAATTGCCCGAGCATTTCAATACCAAAGTTGCGTAGTGAATCGATTCCGATCAATACTGTGACACCTACCCAGCCGACCAATACACCAGACATCCGGTTCGTTGTCAGTCGTTCTTCCTTTGTCAGAAAGTGGGCAAGGATAACGCTAAATATTGGTGTTGTACCATTTAGTATACTTGCAAGACCGCTACCTATATGGGTTTGTCCCCAGACAATCAGGCTGAAAGGAATCAAATTGTTCAGCGCACCCATGACGATAAAGCCACCCCACAAAGCCAGCGATGATGGCATTGTATTCCCTTTTACATATATGACGACCAGAAGAATAACCGATGCGAGGGCCACCCGGCAGAGTACTATAGTGAAAGGTGGGAAGTCTTTGACGGCCACACCTACAAAGAAAAAAGAGCCTCCCCATAGAATTGATAATAAAACGATAAGAACCCATTCATGAAATCCCATTACGTGGTTAACTGCTTCGGACATTCGTACACTTTTCTGTGCTTTCATGTATCCCCCCGATTAATTGTCTTAGCCTACCAAACTTGTCACATTGTTTGCGTGCTTCAATAATACGTGTTTGCGGGGGAACGCTGCGACCCGAATGTTGCTGAATTTTATAGCAAGATTCGGGTGGGTGTCTTTGCTATAGTTCAGTATTATGATGGTGGGTTAGCAATGAAAAAGGTTTGAAATGAATACATATGATTATTCGCAGCAGTCCGAGGACTTCCAACGGATTGAACAAAGCAATTCAATTCATCGAAGCAAATTTTAAATCTCAACCGACCTTGGATCAGATGGCGAAGAGCGTTCATTTAAGTAAGTATCATTTTCAAAGGCTCTTCAAGCGGTGGGCTGGGATAAGCCCGATCCAATTCATGCAGTTTATAACGCTTGACTACACTAAAGAAAGATTGATCGAGTCGAAAAACCTACTTGAAACCGCCTTGGATGCAGGTTTGTCAGGTCCTAGTCGCCTCCACGATTTATTCATTACCTTCGATGCGATGACGCCGGGCGATTTTAAAAAACAGGGTTCAGGCTTACAGATTTCGTATGGTGTCTGTGATTCGCCTTTAGGTGAGTGTCTGTTGGCAACCACTCAGCGGGGGATATGTTTTTTTGGGTTTGTAGAGTCGGGAGAACGATCCGAAACATTGGGTCAGTTGTTCGATACATGGCCAGGTTCCGAGTTTATTGAGAATCCGACGGCCGTTTGCCCAATCGTTAATGATATATTTAAAATTGATCGACAGAAAAGCGTACACCCGTTTAATTTGCAGATCAAGGGAACCAATTTTCAAATCAATGTATGGAGGGCCTTGTTAAACATTCCCATGGGCTGTATTGTAAGTTATCAGGATGTCGCTTCGTATATTGGCCATCCCAAGGCCTTTCGGTCAGTTGCCAGCGCCATTGCGATCAATCCTGTAGCCTACCTCATCCCTTGCCATCGTGTGATTGCAAAATCTGGGAAAATTCATCAATACCGTTGGGGAGCAGCGAGAAAAAAGGCTTTGATCGGATGGGAAACAGCAAGATCAATATAAAAACCTTTGCGCTGCATATTCTGGGATCGGGAAGCGCGGAACGTTTATTACGTCGGCGTTTCTTCTGATCCGACTCGTTGCCTTGAATTTCACAATAGCCAGGAGACGAGGTTTACCGCTCGTTATCGGCCGTGGAAAATGATTTTCATGAAACGTTACCCCGACGCAGTGAAGCGCTCGCGATTGAAAGGAGGATAAAAAGCTGGGAAAGTAAGTTGATGATCGCCCGAATCGTTTCGGGTGAAATCAAGATATAGCATGCGGGAGTTATACCGGCGAGTCGGGATGTAGGTTCGAGACCTACTCGCGGAGCATAGAGAAGGAAGTGCATTTCATACTGTACTTCCTTTTTTTATTTCCCCTCACTTTCCATACGGCAGAGCACGGGTTCCACACGTACTTTTCCCCTTCCAAAATTGTTGGCGCTTTTGGTGATTCTGTTGGCGCGATTGGATTGTTTTTGCTACGTCTGCCTGCGTTATACTGAGCATAAAAGGAGAAGGGGCACGTCAGTGCAGCCTGCACATCATGCAAACAATAAGTAAAATGAACAACATGGCAAACACAGTCTTGATCACCGGGGCGAGCAGTGGCATCGGAAAAGCGACTGCAATTTATTTTCATCAGAAAGGGTGGAACATCGTTGCCACCATGCGTACTCCCGAGAAGGAAGAGGAGCTAACGACGCTCGATCATGTATTGGTGGAAAAACTCGATGTAACGGATGTTGACTCCATCAATAACGCCGTCAACGCGGGTATAAAGGCGTTCGGCAGGGTCGATGCGCTGGTCAACAACGCAGGCTATGGTGCTTACGGGCCTCTGGAGGCTTTTCCAAGGGAGAATATCGTTCGTCAGTTCAATACCAATGTCATTGGATTGCTGGATGTGACAAAGGCGATTCTTCCTCATTTCAGGAATAATGGGAGCGGAACGCTGGTCAATATTTCCTCTATAGGTGGAAGGATGACATTTCCCTTAGGTGCATTGTATCATGGGACCAAGTTCGCCGTTGAAGGAATATCCGAGGCATTGAGCTATGAGTTGTCGCAAATCGGCTGCAAAGTCAAAATTGTGGAGCCTGGTGCTATCGCAACAGATTTTGCCGGTAGATCGTTTGATTTTCAAAATGACGAAAGTATAGCCGAATACCAGGAGGTCATCGGTCAACTCATGAAAAGCTTTGAAACTGTTTTCAGCAGGCATTCCGAGCCAATAGTTGTGGCCCGGGTGATTTATGAAGCGGTAACCGATGGCTCGAACAGGTTGCGTTATACCGCCGGGGAGGACGCGGTCGAAATTCTCGAAAACAGAAAGAATCTCGATGATGAAAACTTCATTGCAGAGATAAAAGCACAATTCGGGTTGTGAGGTGCTTTTCGTTACCATGTAGGTAAGGAGCACTTTCTGTGCTCCGTTTGCCTTGTATTCGTATCGCTGACAAGAACTGAACGATACCCGGATCAAGGGCGTACTGTGAGAGTTTTAAAAAAAGAGAGGATTGGCATATGTCGGGGAGTAACGTTTTTACCGTAAGTCCGGGATGGAAAATTCTTCTGAGTGATCTCGGGATCCATCCGATCGAGGTACTTCGAAGAGCAGAGCTGCCCGAAGATCTTTTTTCACGGCAAAACGCAGTTCTGGATACCTACGAGTATTTCAGATTCTGGTATGCATTGCAGGAATCGGCAAACGACCCGCGGCTTCCGCTCAGGATAGGCGAGGCTCTCTCTGTCGAAGTGTTCGACCCGCCGGTTTTTGCCGCCTTGTGTAGTCCCGACCTCAACACTGCCTTGCAGCGAATTGCCCGTCATAAGAAGCTGCTTTGTCCAATGGCGTTGCATATCGATATCACTGATCAGTCAACCGTGCTGGAGATAGAATGGCTGGATACCGCCAATGAACCCCCGGCGTCACTTGTTGCCGTCGAGTTGGTTTTTTTCGTACAGTTGGCTCGAATAGCCACAAGGCAACAAGTGTATCCTCTTGATGTTTTTGCACCGTTGCCGTTGGTGCCGGAAGGTGACTACACGAGGTATTTCGGTGTTCCGGTTCGGCAGGCAAGACTTCCAAAGATTATTTTCAGTGCGCTGGATGCGCAACAGCCATTCATGACGTCGAACGAGAAAATGTGGGAGTTCTTCGAGCCGGGATTGAAAAAACGGCTCTCGGAGCTGGAAGATTCTGCGACAATCGCTGAGCGGGTTCGTGCAGTCTTTTTGGAGCTGCTTCCCGGAGGATCTCCTTCTGTTGAAGCGGTATCGAAGAAACTGTTTATCAGTACGAGAACTCTGCAGAGAAGGCTCAAGAAGGAAGGGATGAGTTTCCAGGAACTGTTACACAAGACAAGGGAGGAGCTGGCGACATATTATCTGAAAACTTCCAGGCTATCAGGAGCTGAGATTTCATTTCTTCTCGGTTTCGAGGAGCCGAATTCATTTTTCAGGGCATTTCATATCTGGACGGGAGTAACTCCTGAAGAGATGCGTAAAACACTGAAAGATGGCTATTGATTTTAATGGTTATTCTCTATACTATGCGGATAGTTTCGTGTACTCAATGTTGTACAGGTATCGATAAACGGAGTTTGTTATGCGTAATGTCGCTTTTGTTTTGTCTCTCTTACTGCTGGTTATCATCTCGGGATGTGGGGTGAAGATCACGGAGCCGGATGTAAAGCCATCTGCTGGAAATATTACTTATTCTGGAACCATTCCCTGTTCCGACTGCCGGTCGAAGCAGCTTACCGTTACACTCTTTGATAACAAAACGTTTCGCATGAAGCGTGTTTCCATCGGTGTTCAGGGTGGTGGAAACAAGGTAGAATATGATCTTGGCCGATGGTCAAGGAAAGGCAACCGCCTGGTGCTGGATAACGGGCAAAAGTGGCCGCTGCAGTTTCGCTATGTATCCGGCAAAGAGATAACAATGCTTGACCAGAGGGGGAATGAAATTGTTTCAAAGTTGGATTACAGCCTTAGAAAAAGATCGTTTGTCGATATGCTGGCCGGTCCGATGACGATGAATGGCATGTTTCTTTCTACGGCGGGTACCTTTACATTCAAAGAGTGTAAGACCGGGAAAAGTTATCCGCTTGTTTTCGAGTCGTCGGATGCTTCTGTCAAAAAGCGGTATCTGGCATTACGACCTGGAGCGGGCAAGCCTGTACTGGCTACTCTGAAAGGAAGGTTTGTCATGCGAAAACCCAGTGCCAACGCGGCGCCGCGTGAACATATTATCGTTCAGAAGTTCAAGCGATTCAGCCCGGGGGGAACCTGCAAAGACCCGGGGCATCCTGCAGTGATGCTTCGTGGGACATCCTGGCGTGTGATATCCATTGCCGGCAGTCAGGAGGTATTGAAGGGCGTGAGAAAAGTGCCTAATCTCGTGTTGTCGCTCTATGGTGGCAGCATCAAGGGGTTTTCCGGTTGTAACAGCCTTATGGGGACGTATACGAAAGGTACGACGACACTTTCGTTTTCGAGGTTGTCGACAACTCGTATGGCATGTCCAGGCAAGTCGGGCGAAGTCGAACAGGCATTTCTTGGTGCGCTCAGAAAAGCATCGGGATGGAAAATAACCGGAAAAACGCTTGAACTTTTCGACAAGCGGAACCGCTTGCTGATGCGTTTGAAAGCAGGCTAATCTGCCAACGGAATCATCGATGGAACTATGTAGCAATGTCTCCGGTTGCAGGATACAATGGTTTTTGTATATTTAAACATGAATGGAATGACACTACATACCCTACTACTATCAACAGGGCTTCTTCTATTGCACGAAGAGGGTCGTGGGGAAGGTGTGTTTTAAAATATTCCATAAAAGAATAGTTTCGGCATTGGAAGCCACCAGCCTCACGAAGGTTGGTGGCTTTTTTCGTTATGAATGAAAATTAAAAATGGGAAAATGGCAACTATGAACTATGAAAAGTATGAGCCTTATCCGGCGGTGGACATTTCGGAGAGAACGTGGCCTGATAACAGGATTATCAAAGCACCTCTGTGGTGCAGCATTGATTTGAGAGATGGCAATCAGGCACTGCCGGTTCCGATGAGCGTTGAAGAAAAGCTCGATATGTTTAAACTGCTTGTTGATATCGGGTTTAAAGAGATAGAAGTTGGTTTTCCATCCGCTGCTGTGGTCGAGTTCCAGTTTGTCAGAAGGCTGATCGAAGAAAACCTCATTCCTGATGATGTGACGATACAGGTGCTGACACAGGCAAGGGAGCACCTCATTCGTAAAACATTCGATGCCCTCGAAGGGGTGAACAACGCAATTGTCCACCTGTACAATTCAACCTCCACCGTGCAGCGGGATGTTGTTTTCAGAATGGATCGTGAAGAGATAAAGAATATCGCTGTCCGGGGAACCAGACTTGTGCGGGAGCTCAAGGAGGCTTCCGGGAACAAAGGTATACGGTTTCAGTACAGTCCCGAAAGTTTTACGGGAACCGAACTCGATTACGCGCTCGATGTCTGTCATGCTGTTATGGATGAATGGGGGGCATCGGAGGACGACACGATCATCATCAATTTACCTTCGACAGTCGAGATGTCGACTCCGAACATTTTTGCCGATCGTATCGAGTGGTTCTGCAGGAACATCAAAGACAGGCGTGCGGTGATTGTCAGTGTGCATACGCACAACGACCGCGGAACGGCTGTTGCATCGGCTGAGCTTGCCGTTATGGCCGGAGCCGATAGGGTAGAGGGCGCGCTTTTCGGCAACGGGGAAAGATGCGGCAATCTCGACATTGTTACTATGGCGTTGAACCTCTGCACGCAAGGCGTTGACCCGGAGCTGGATTTGTCCGATCTCTCGTATATCCGTGAAGTTTACTGCAGGACTACACGAATGATTGTTCATCCACGCCAGCCCTATTCCGGAGAACTGGTTTACACTGCTTTTTCAGGGTCTCATCAGGATGCTATCAGCAAAGGCATGAAAGCATTTAAGAGATCAGGGAAGAATCTGTGGGATGTGCCTTATCTGCCTATTGATCCGAAGGATGTAGGATGTTCTTACGAAGCTATAGTCAGAATCAACAGCCAGTCCGGGAAAGGGGGGGTTGCGTACATTATGGAAAATGATTTCGGTTATGAAATTCCCAAATGGATGCAGCCTTCTTTCGGAGCTGTTGTTCAGTCAAAGGTTGATCAGAACGGTAAGGAGCTTCTGCCGAAAGAGGTTCTTGATCTTTTTCATGACGAGTATATCAGGTTGCATGAAACCTATTCCATGAAAAAATGCACAATCAACTGGGAGGACAGGGATCTTGAGCGTGATGACGAAGTATCGACAACCATACAGTGTGTTCTCGATCGGGGTGGTCATGGTATTGCTTTTTCAGCATGGGGAAATGGTCCGGTCGATGCTTTTGTACGAGGGGTGAACCAGCATACCGGTCTTGATTTCAGCGTCGATGAATATGCGGAGCACGCGATAGGGCACAGCGCCGACGCAAAAGCGGTAGCTTACGTAAGAATCAAGGATATCGGCGGGCGTGAATCAATTGGGGCTGGAATTGATTCCAACATCAGTCTGGCTTCGATTAAAGCCGTGTTGAGTGCGGTGAACCGGCTTGAAAATCAAGTCAAAAGGTAAAAAGGCGAAGTGCACATTTGCGCCATTGGCGCATGAAAGCAGGTTCAAACGGCTGTTTCACGGTGGAATGAGGCAGCCGCTTTTTTTTATGTATTGAATAACGCTTTATTTTCTCTAAATAGAAATTGTTTCTATTTAGAGAATGGAAGAACTACTTGACAAGCTCAGGGCTGCGGGATGTAAAGTGACCCTACGCCGTAAAGCCATTATCGACCTTTTTCTCAAAAAGGGGGGAGTGCTCTCACCGCAGGATGTTCGGAGAATCTTGAGAGAAAGTATCGGACAGTGCGGGCTTCCGGGAATATACCGGAACCTCGAAACGATGGTGGCATGCGGCATTTTGTTCAGGATCGTGACCTTTGGCGGTGAACGGCGCTATGCGCTTTGTAACGCTGATAAGCCGGATATGCATCATCACCATATTGTCTGTGTTTCGTGCGGAAAGATCGGTGATGTCTCGGACTGTATGTACAGGGATGGAATGAAGATTGACGGGTTTACTCTGCTCAGCCATGTTGTTCAGTTAAATGGATTATGTGAAAAATGCGAACAGGAACAAAACAGATAATCAACGGTGTCAAGGTTGTGGCAATGGCATGCGTCATGCTGTTTGCCGTCAACCTCCAGGTGCTCTACGCGGGCGTGAAAAAAGATAGCACAAGCAAAACGGAAGCAAAGAAAATGCGGGTTGTGACATCGATAGTACCGCTTTCGTTTTTTGTGAAACAGATAGGAGGAGAGCATGTCGATGTCACCGTCATGGTGCCGCCGGGAGCGAACCCGCACACGTATGATCCCACACCCGGTCAGATGACTGCTCTGGGGGATGCCGGTATGTTTGTCAAAGCAGGTTCGGGAATTGAGTTCGAGCTTGACTGGATGAAGAAGTTCACGGCGTTAAACCCTCATATGGTGGTTTGTGATGCTTCTCGGGATTACAGATCGAGGACGATGCAGGGGCATGGCGGGGATCATGTTCACGAAAAAATCGATCCTCATTTCTGGCTATCGCCTCAGAACGGCATTCTGATCGCCAACAATATTGAGCGTTGCCTTGCTACGCTTGATCCTCAGCATAAAATCGAGTATGCTGAAAACCGGCGAATGCTCGAAGTGAAGCTCGGGGAGCTTTCTGTGGAGATAACGCAAAAACTTGAAGGAATGAAAAACAGGGCATTCATGGTGTTTCATCCTGCATGGGGGTATTTTGCCGACGAGTTCAACCTGAAACAGATTGCCGCCGAGAAAGAAGGAAAGGAGTTGACCCCGAAAACAATGCAACAGGTTATCGGTCAGGCTAAAAAATATGATATCAAAGTTGTTTTCGTATCACCCACATTCAGTTCGCTTCAGGCTGAAACTATCGCTCGTGAGATTGGGGGCGTTATCCAGCCTGTCGATCCACTGTCGGGTGATTATATCGACAATTTGAGGCAGGCGGCAGAAGCTTTTGTGGCGAGTATGCAATGAACCATGAAATTGTAACGCTGAACGACGTATCGGTCAGCATCGGTGGGACCAAAATTCTGGAAAAGCTGTCCTTGAAGGTCTTTGAGAAAGAATTTTTTGGGATTGTCGGCCCGAATGGAGGTGGGAAGACAACTCTGCTGAGGGTGATTCTCGGTCTGCAAAAGCCGACAGCCGGAAAGGTCAAAGTTTTTGGCAGGGATCCGGCGATATCGAGAAAGCGCATCGGTTATGTCCCGCAGCGCCTGTTTTTTGACAGGGACTTTCCGATAACCGTTAGTGAAACGGTGCTGATGGGAAGAATTTCCTCAAGGGGATTGTTCAGGGGTTATGGTAATGAAGACAAGGTGATGGCTAGGCATGCTCTGGAAACGGTAGGAATGGCTGGTTTGGAAAAGCGCCAGGTTGGAGGGTTGTCCGGCGGGGAGTTACAGCGTCTGCTTATTGCAAGGGCACTTGTCGGCCAGCCCGAACTGCTCTTGCTCGATGAACCTACCGCAAGCATCGATCCTGAAATGAAAACATCCATTTATGACCTGCTGGACAGCCTGGTCAAGTCCATGACCATCATCATGGTTACCCATGATACAGGCGCCATTAGCCAGCATGTTTCAAGAGTAGCCTGCCTGAACTGCAGGTTAGGAATGCATGAGCATGGCAGTATTACAAAGGAGGAACTTTCCGGTATGTACCACTATCCTGTCGATATTGTCAAGCATAAAGGAGAAGATTGAAAGCGTTTAACAGGCTAAGCCATGATTGAAATTTTCCGGTACGAGTTTATGCAGAATGCTGTTTTGGCAGCTCTTCTGGCAAGCCTTGCCTGCGGTATAATCGGTTCCTATGTTGTTGTCCGGAAAATCGGCTTTATAAGCGGTGGAATAGCACATGCGGCGTTTGGCGGTATCGGTATCGGTTATTATCTGGGGATCAATCCCCTGCTTGGTTTGATTCCGTTCAGCCTTTTTTCGGCGCTGGGTATCGGGTTGCTGAGTAAAAAGACAAAAGTCGCCGAGGATACCGCAATCGGGGCATTCTGGGCGGCCGGTATGGCCGTCGGGGTTCTCTTTATCGGGCTTTCACCCGGATATGTGCCGAATCTTTTCAGCTATCTTTTTGGAAGCATTCTTACCGTACCACGGTCGGATCTCCTTATGATCGCCGGCCTCGATCTTTTTATCGTCCTGGTCGTCTTTGCCTGTTACAAGGAGTTCCTTGCCATTTCTTTTGATGAGGAGTACGCTGAAGCCTCGGGTGTGCCTACCATGTTGCTCTATCTGCTTCAACTCTGTCTCATTGCGTTAACGGTTGTTGTGCTTGTAAGGGTGGTCGGTATCGTGATGGTAATCGCCTTGTTGACCATTCCGCCTGCAATTGCTCGTTATTTCAGCAGAAACCTTCTCGTGATGATGGTTCTTTCATCTTTTTTCTGTGCGTTCTTTACACTTTCGGGTTTATGGATGTCCTATATTTTCGATGTGGCTTCGGGGGCTATGATCATTCTTACGGCAGCAGTTACCTTCATGATTGTCGCCGCAGGTAAAAAGCTCTCCGGTAACAATTGACCACTGTTTCCACAGGTGTAGGTAGTCGACCGCCGTATACCTTTGTGGATTTTTTTGATCATAGCACTGAAATGTGCATATTTTCCCTGGAGTTCATGAACGCAACAAGTCGCTGTTCCCATGAGAAGTCCTGATTCCACCCCTTCTACTTTCATTGAAAAGGGACAGGGCTTTTCCCTGCCTACAAAAGAGTATTCCATTCCGGATATCGATATCAGTCTACAGCCGATCCACTCGTTCAAGGATCTTTTTCATCTCAAGGCTCTGACCAGGATAATCCGCCTGCCTATCGTAAAAAACATCTTTTCAGCAAGGGTTATCAACCCGCGTTCCATCGAATCCCTGAAAAACGCTCGCCGTTCCCTTGAAGATGTGTATTTCAGGGATTATGAGACAAGCATCATCCATATCGATGATATACACTCCATCAATGTGGATCTCTCTTATGAAATCAGGGAGCTGAAAAAAGATACCTATTACCTCGAGCATGGTGAGGATTCCTTTATCGATTATATCAGCAAGTTGTACAACAACTTTGATGGTCATGTTATGAGAGGGCTGGAATTTCTCGACAATTTACATTTCAACTGCTTTATAACCGACAGGGACGGAACTACCAATAACTATTGCGGTCATTACCGTTCATCCATTCAGCCGGTTTACAACGCGATCTTTCTTTCCCGTTTTGCTTCCTTGTGCACGGAAAATCCCATTTTCATCACATCCGCACCGCTGAGAAATTTCGGAATTATCGATGTTTCGGTCAATCCGGACAATGTATTTATCTACGCAGGTTCGAAGGGGAGAGAGTTTCTCGATCTCGATCTTGTTGAACACCGGGCATTCATTGATCCAGCCAGACAGGTCAAGCTTGATGAGTTGGCCGCTAAAGTCAGTGAACTGGAGAAAAAAACAGAGTTTGAAAAGTTTTTTTATGTCGGATCAGGGCTTCAACTGAAATTTGGCCAACTCACCATCGCCAGGCAGGATGTTGCAAACTCGATTGCCGAGGAGGACTCGCTTGCCTTGCTGCAAAGTATCTCGGATATTGTACGTGAAATTGATCCTGACAGCTCGATATTCAAGATTGTCGATACCGGTAAAGATATCGAGGTCATTCTGACGGTCAATGGTCAAAATGGAGTAAGGGGGTTTGACAAAGGCGACGGGTTGAAATTTATCGATGACCAGATCGATCTTTGTCTCGATAAGGGACCACATCTTGTCTGTGGCGATACGGCGTCTGACCTTCCCATGCTGGAAGCAGTCCTTGAATATACGGATGATGTTTATGCTATATTCGTAACCAGGGATATTGCTTTGTCGAGAAAAGTTGTACAGCTTTGTCCCAATACCCTTATCGTTCCCAGCCCCGATATTTTGCTCACCATTCTGGGGGTCGCTGCGCTGACAATGAAGAGGAGAAAAGGTCGTAAATCTCCGGGGATTTTTCTCTGATCGGGCTACTGTCCGAACAGCCACCAGTAAAATAGGACATACCCCGACAGGAGAACCAGGCCCGAAATACGGCCGATCTTGTTTCGCCTGTAACTCATCGGAAAGAGGAGCAGGCCGAAAGCGAGCATTACAAAGTACTCAGTGTGGGGAAAGCGACCGGAAATGCCGACGCCGTGAATGACGGGTTCGAGGACGGAAATGGGCTTTATCAGGCCGACACCTCCCAGTACGAAAAGAATATTGAACACATTGCTGCCGATGATATTGCCAACCGATATTTCGCTTTGTTTTCTGAATGCGGCGACTACCGACGTGGCCAGTTCAGGCAGAGAGGTCCCGAGTGCGACGATTGAAAGCCCGATATAGAGTTTCGGAATACTGAACTGTTCGGCTATCCATACTGAACTTTTCACGAAAGACCACGCTCCGAATGACAGCAGGATACTTCCTCCAAGAACCATCAAAAGGCTGATCGATAGAGAGTATATTTCCAGTTCCTTATCTGCTTCCTCAAAAGAGTCTTCGGCTGTTTCAGTTGTTTTGTAAAGAGAAAACAGGTAACCGGCGAGCAACAGCAGCAGCAAGCCGCCTTCTGACCTTGAAATAGAGCCGTCAAGGGAGAGCATGTAGAGCAGCGTGCTGATCCCGAAAAGAAAAAACAACTGGTTACGAATGTTCTGGAAGGCGATATGAATAGGGAAGATCAGAGTGCTCAATCCGAGGATCAAACCGATGTTGGTGATGTTGCTGCCGATGATGTTTCCAAGGGATATTGTTGCTGAATGTTCGACAACGTTGGCGAAAAAGCTGACAACAAACTCCGGCATCGACGTTCCATAAGCTACAACCGTCAGGCCTATCACAAAGGGTTTGACCCCATAACGCATTGCAAGGTTGCTGCCGCCTTTTACCAGCCAATCAGCGCCGAGGTAGAGCAGGTAGGCACTGAAAAGCAGCGCGATGACATTGCCGGGAAGACCTAAAAAACTTGTATAGTCAGGAATCGTCACGCGTTGCAAACAGATGATAGGCGCCTTTGTTGATAAAACTGGTGTATAGTATAACCCTAAAAAATGATAAATTTAAAACACGTCTATTAATTTGTTGTGTGCCTCAGACGTATTTCATCGGACTGATAAAAGACGGTACGCTGACAACGATAATAGAGGTGTCTTTTTACAACAGTCAATGTTTGCCAACACACAGCATGACCGTATGATTATGAAGCCGATAGTGTACTTTATCGGGGCAGGGATATCCATACTGCTCTCCATATACATTTTTATTTTCGGAACATGGGCCAATCATGAGATAATGGCTGTTTTTATCAGCACGTGGGCTCCGACAATAATCGGTATAGGAATTTTCAATACTCTTTTGGGCATTCTTGACGAGATGTGCTGTGCACACAAACGTATCGAGGATCGTCAGACGAAGCAGGAGAACTGAAAGGCCTCCCGCAGTTTTTGGTGGACAGTCCGCAAGATGTTGCCAGCAACCGGAATCGGAAGAGATATACATATTCATGATGGAACGTTATGCAGCTCTGCTGCTTGTCGGTGCAGGGGGATTTGCCGGAGCGGTTGCAAGATACCTTGTTGCTCTTCTGCTGCCGTTTATAGGAACAGGTTTCCCTTTTGGTACACTCACCGTCAATATGGTCGGATGTCTGTTGATAGGATTTGTCAGTGAACTGTCGATTACCTCGTCGCTTGTTTCTCCTGAGCTACGTCTACTCCTTGCAACGGGATTCTGTGGGGGATTTACGACTTTTTCTTCCTATATGTATGAAATCGCATCCCTGTTGCGGGATGGAGAAATGCTGTATGCATCGATCTATCTGTTTGGAAGTATTATCGGTGGCATTTTCTGTCTTTATCTCGGTATGCAGCTTGCAAAGATGTGGACATAAAAGCAGTGACAAGTGACGAGGTACTCTCATTCATTTTTTGTTGATAACCCTATGATTGAATTTGAAAACAGGCAGTTGTTGCGGGTCTACATGGGGGAGCAGGCGAAATATCATCATCGTCCGCTCTATGAAGCGGTTATTGCCGAAGCAAAGGAACGGGGGATTGCCGGTGCAACGGTGTTTAAAGGAATTCTTTCATACGGTATGAGCGGTACGTTGCGTACGACCAAAATTTTTGAGCTTTCGCAAAGTCTGCCCATTGTGATTGAAATTATGGATACTCAAGAGCAAATCGAAAAGTTTCTGCCGGTTGTCGAGGATCTTGCAGCGGAATCCGGAGCACATGTTTATGTAACACTTGAAGAGATACGTTCAACGGTTATCTTGCCAGGGAAATAGTTTTTGTCGGAGCACGGCATCCTATTTCTCAAAAGTCATTCCAAACGGGATGAGGTGCCCATAAGGTCTTTCGCCAAAAGATGGATCCCCGGGTAAAACCTGTGAAATAGTTGTTTCGGATTTCACAGGTCTCACCCGGGGATGACTTCATAGAGACAAAATACAGGCTACAGATAGCCTCCACTGTTTTCGTTTTTTTCCGAAACCGGTGGGCTATGCTTCAGCGGCCTGAAGAGCGACGTAGTTCGCCTTGATTGTTTTTTCCAGATCCTCGTCGCTGTGCGCAGTGCTGGTAAACATTGCTTCGAACTGTGACGGAGCAAGGTAGATGCCCTGATCGAGCATGGACTGGTAGTACCTTGAGTATTTCTGAAGATCGGAGGCAACCGCATCGTCATGGTTTTCAACTGGCTTGTCGGTGAAAAACAAACATGCCATGGAGCCGACACGATTTTGGGTATAGTTCAGGCCGAGCTTACTCATGTTGTTCCTGAAGCCTTCCTCGAGAACAGCCGCTTTTCTTTCGAGCTCAGGATAAGGATTCTCATCCTTGAGTACCGACAGGGTGGCAAGACCGGCAGTGATTGCAAGAGGGTTGCCTGAAAGCGTTCCCGCCTGATAAACATCACCGACAGGAGCAATGTGTTCCATAATTTCGCGTTTGCCGCCGAATGCGCCAACCGGAAGGCCACCACCGATGATTTTACCCATGGTTGTCAGGTCCGGCGTAATGCCGTAGAGTTCCTGTGCTCCTCCAAGCGCTACTCGGAAACCGCACATGACTTCGTCGAAAATCAGAACGATGCCTTCCTGTGTGCAGTAGTCGCGGAGGTCCTGGAGAAACTCTTTTTTGGCGGGAATCACGCCGGTATTGCCGGCAACAGGCTCGATAATGATTGCGGCAACGTTGTCCTTGTTTTCGCTGACCAGCGCTTTAACCGAGTCGATATCGTTGTATTTGGCGTTCAGGGTATCGTTGGCGGTGCCTTTAGTAACACCAGGGCTGTCGGGTGTACCGAGAGTCAGGGCGCCGGAACCCGCTTTGATGAGGAAACTGTCGCCATGACCGTGGTAGCAGCCTTCGAACTTGATGATTTTGTCACGACCGGTATAGCCGCGTGCAAGGCGAACGGCAGACATGGTTGCTTCGGTTCCGCTGTTGACCATGCGAACCATCTCGATCGACGGAACGATCTTTGTCAAAAGTTCGGCGATTTCAATCTCGAGCTCGATCGGTGTTCCAAAACTTGTGCCGACCTTGGTCAGGGTGTGTTCGAGAGCTGCGGTAACTTTGGGATGCATGCTGCCGAGAATGAATGGACCCCATGAGCCGACGTAATCGATGTACGTGTTGCCGTCGACATCGGTCATGTAGGCGCCTTCGCCATTTGCCATGAAGACAGGTGTACCGCCGACTGATTTGAATGCGCGAACCGGGGAGTTTACCCCACCGGGAATGAACTGTTTCGCTTTCTCAAAAAGTTCTGCTGATCTGGTTAGTTGAGGCATATTTACCAATCCGGTTAAAAATTACAAGAAAACAAAATGGGTTTATCAACAAACACTCAAGATAGAAATCCTCGCGAAGATATGAAACCTTGAATATTATGGACGGGGATTTTTAATAACTTCGGCACCCCACCGCTTCGATTATGGGTGGACGCCATTGATGAACGCGGCGGTTTCAGCGAGGGAGCACAGGCCAACGATATTCGTGCCGTGGTTCGGTTCGATATGAATATCCCCTTGATAATTCCGGTTTTTACGAAGTGCCTGTTCCAATGCCTCTATCTTGCCCAGCAAGCTGTAGGCCGCCGATTGCGGTGTGGAACAGGATACCGGTGGATTGCTGCTGCCGTGGGAAAAATAACCTTCGGGAATGACGGATTTCTCGGGGTAGCCATGCCAGTGCGTCATCGATGCTCCTTTTTTGGCAAGTGCTTCGGGAAACTGCCACGAAGGCCGGATCTTTTGAAGAATACTTGAAATAAACGTATTCCCAAGGGCATGGGAGAGAATGGTCAGAGTATCGAACGAGGGTCTCGATATCGTGGTGTTCGGAAGTCCTTGAGGGGTCATGAGTGTGATCGAGCCCTTGTCAAGGCTTAGTGCTACCAGGTCTATATCGGGGTTCAGACTTGTTTTTCTGCATCCGGAGCGGGTAGTTATGACTTTAACGGGAACCGGTTCGATAAGGAACCATTCGTCCATTACCAGGACGGGCACATAGTGCTTGTTTTCCAGTGAGAGCAGCGGGGCATTTTTCAATTCCGATTCGCTTACCATGCATCCGGATTCTTTCAACAACAATGCGGGTGGGGCTGAGACCGGCTGTTGGCGGGCAAAGAAACCGTAACTCATGCCACTGCGCTGATCGAGGTAGCGAGCGACAATTTTTCTGTAAAGAGGGCTTCTGTATTGCAGGGTTTCGCGTGAGGTATGGGTAAGAAGATAACGGTTGGAGCTCCAGCGTTGGCTGCATACCGCAAAATCTTTGACGATCTCCTGCATGTCGGTCAATCCGGCTTTGAGTGCGCCCGGTTTGTGGTCAAGATCGGAAGATTTTGGAGGAACGACCTGGGCCGATAGTTTTGGTACCAGTGTCTTCCGCACATCGGAAGGAAGGGGACATGGTCCTTCAAAACTGACGACACCACCATTCATCGTGCAGATGGTCCAGCTCTCTTCTGTGACGTAAATGCTGAGGTGAACCATGTCCCAGGCAAGTTTCCCGACAATCCTGTCAAGTTTGTCCTGGGGGGAAGATGCCTCCGTCAGAGGGGGGGATTCATCATGAATGCCGACGATTACATTGTTATAAAGGGTGGATAAACGGTTGATGGCGAGCTGTTCATCGCTGAACACTCCTGGAGCAATGACAACGACCCCTGGTTTAAATGTCCCGTCGGAGCGGCAGGCTTCCTGTTCGCTAAGTATCCGTATACCGAGAACCTTGCAGGCGTTCAAGAGTTCTGAGGTAAAGCACTCCAGTCTCGGGGAGCTGTTTTCTGCGGACAAGAGCGTTATACTGAGCCTGGCGCACATATCGGCGGTTGTAAGAGGTATGGTTGGATCGATGCCGAGCAGGTGACCAAGCGAGGCAAGGGAGATACTGTTACTCATGAAACTCTGGATGGTAGACGGAATTATCAGGTGCCCGGTTTATGCTCGCGTCCCCAAAGCAACTTGCTTCTGAGAATCTCGCAGTAATTTCTTTTTTCGTTGGCCACAAGATTGATCATTTCCTTGGATTTCTTCACGGTTATAACATCGCCGGGCATGAGCATCTTTCTCACATGGCCGTCGCAGTTGAGGGGAAACGCTCCGCCGGGCGCATCGACGGAAATCTCGATGGTTTTGTCGTCACTGATGACAAGAGGCCTCACGGTAAGCATATGCGGGCAGATAGGCGTAATGACGAATACATTTGATTTCGGTGCGATGACCGGGCCTCCTGCGGAAAGGGAATAGGCGGTTGAGCCTGTAGATGTGGCTATGATAATGCCATCTGCGCGATACGCGCTGAGCTGTTCTCCGTCAAGCTTTATGATAAATGCCGGAATTCTCGGATAAGCACCTTTTTCAACAACGACATCGTTGAGAGCGGTGAACCGTTTGATGCTGTCACCAAAGGGAACCTGCGCCTCGAGCTGTGTACGGTCATGAATGGTGTATGTTCGATCAAGCACTTTTTCAATGGCACTGTACATCTCTTCCTTGCTGAACTCGGCAAGGAAACCAAGATGGCCGACATTGATGCCGATAACAGGTTTTGTGACCGAGTAGTGAGAGGTGAAAAGCAAAGTGCCGTCACCGCCGAGGGAAATGAAAACATCACAAAGCTTGTTCAGCTCTTCAATTTCGGCAGCATTTCCCACACCGAGTTTGGCTGCTGATTTTGCGTCGAAGACATAGTCGAGGTCCCGCATTTCAAGCCAGGTGATGAGTTCTCTGGCAAGTACAACCGCCTCGTCACGGTTTATGTTGACTACGATGGCGAATGTCATCAGCTGTTGTTGTTGGTAAGGTTGTCATAGAGTGTGTTGGCTTTTTCGAACCGTTCCCTGACCTTGTTTGTCCTGTTGGCTCGGATATCATCGGCGAGTTGTTCAAGTTCCCGGCTGAAGCTGTCGAGCTCCGACGCGATGTTTTCACGATTTGTCGCTATGATGTCTTTCCAGATATCCCAGGAGCTACCAGCGAGGCGGGTCAGTGTCGAAAAGCCGGGACCGCTTTTATCGATGTCGTGTTCGCAATGATTGATCAAGGCGGTTGAAAGCAACTGGGGCAGGTGACTGACCGTTGCTACGATTTTGTCATGTTCTTCAGGGGCCATTACAACAATCCGGCATTTGATCGATCGCAGGAGTTCCTGGAGATTACCAACGTCCGGGCGTGAAAGAGTTTCTTCATCAGCGCAAAGTACAACGGTTTTTCCGGTAAAAAGTTCATCATGACTTGCATGGTATCCCTGCTGCTCTTTTCCGGCAATAGGGTGCATTCCTATAAAGTCAATCCCAAGCTCCTCAGCCCGCCGTGCTATGGCTGCTTTTGTGCTTGAAACGTCACTGACAAGAGTGGGGTTTTCAACGGTTCTCTTGATTTCATCAAGCAATGATATATTTGTTTCGACCGGGGCGGCGAGGATGATGAGATCGGCCGCGTAAAGCGATTTTTTATCGGTTTCGAAACGATCGAGGCCCAGTTCTTTTATATGATCGATATCCCGATCGTCGAAAGAGGGGTCGTAACCCTTGAACAGGATACGCTGTTTTAAGGCAAGGGGCGATTTTTTCAATGCTCTCAAAACCGAAGCTCCTATCAATCCAAGGCCTATGATTGAGATGGTGTTAATACAGGCTGTCTGCATACCTGTTTTTCTTAGCTGTTTCGAAGGCTGCGGCTGCCCGGTGCATCGAGCGGAATCTTGGCTGCACAAAGCGGACAGCTGTCCGGCTCATAGTTTTTTACTTCAAGGGTGAGCAGGGAGAACTGTTTTTCAGCAAGCGTTACCGTTCCGTTGCTGCGGTCAACTACAGAACCGACTCCGGCAACGCGGGCTCCAGCGCCTTGTACAACCTCGATAACCTCTGCGACTGAACCGCCTGTCGTAATGACGTCTTCGACCACCAGCACTTTTTCGTCGGGAGAAATCGTAAAGCCTCTTCTCAGGACCATCTTACCCTCTTTTCTTTCGGCAAAAATTGTTTTTACCCCTAATTGCCGGCCGACTTCGGTTCCTACGACAATGCCGCCTACAGCGGGTGAAATGACGGTATCGATATCCAGGCCGTTGAAAGCCTCGATTATGTTTTTGCATATTTCAGTAAGGTACTCGGGGTACTGAAGGACCTTTGCACATTGAAAATACGTGTTGCTGTGCAGACCGGAGGTGAGTTTGAAGTGCCCTTCGAGCAAAGCCCCGGAAGATCTGAATATATCAAGTAATGCAGGTGTACTCATAGGTGCGGGTGTTGATTTCTACAGTTGATATTCGAAAGTTTCTGGCGGATTTAAAAAAAACTCTTAAAAGTGGGTTCAATATATTTTATTTTTTTACTTCGTATAAGCGGTATTGAAACACTCGGCCCAGGGTAAAATAATACAAGCCGTATCGAAATGCTAAATGGATAGCGAAGTCAGCCACTACTTTCAAGATAGGTTTGCAACAACAAGCAGGCTGCGGCGCAGTCAAGCCGTCCTTTTTGCTGCCTTTTTCTTCTGCTGAGGCCTGACTCGACAAGCAGTTTTCCGGCATGTCTCGATGAGCCGTGTTCATCGATGGTTTCAACTGGGAGGTCGGGAAAAACTTTTTTCAGTTCCTCTATAAAACAATCGACTACGCCGGTCATCCGGTTTTTTGTACCGTCGCTGTTAAGAGGATAGCCGACAATGATTTTTGCGGCAGGATCGTTGAGGAGAAGAGAGGAGAGGACCGTGGTGATTTTTTCAGGGGGAAACGTACCGACGGGCTGGGCAAAATTTCCGAAAGGATCGCTTTTTGCAAGCCCTATCCGTTTTGTGCCGTAGTCGATTGCAAATATTCGCTTTTTTGTCTTCTCTCCCACAGAAATGCAGCTGCCGGTTCAGGATTTCAAGGTCGTTTTCTTTACGGTAAAGGTATTAAAAAAAATAAGGTTTCCCGGAAACGGATCGGAATACCTTTATAACTCTTTGACTATATGGGTTTGCAGTGTTGGGTTTATTTTCTATCTTCTCTCGCAAAAATCAACTGAATTCATTTTAATTATTTTTTAACAATTGCAACATCCTTTACAGGGTGTTCAGCGAGAATAACTGGAGAAAACAGGCGATGGCAAAGGTTGCGATCATTGGTGCTGGATTCGCAGGGCATACTGCTGCAATGTATCTTGGAGATGCTATAGGCAAGGAGCATGAAATCACGGTTATACACAAGCTTGACTTTTTTGGTTTTGTCCCTTCGTGGGTGTGGCTGGGCATAGATGCCGTAAAGCCTGAAGAAACCACTTTCAAGTTAAAGCCGATTTACGACAGGTTCAATGTGAATTTCATTCAGGGGAAAGTAACGTCAGTTCATCCTGACGAGAATTACGTTGTTGTCGATCAGGCAAATGGCGGGGGTGAAGCGAGCGTCGACTATGACTATCTCATAGTCGCTACAGGTGCCCATATGAATTATGCCGCTACACCCGGCCTCGGACCGGACAAAAATACAGAATCTATCTGTCATTTCGATACCGCCATCAAGGCTCGTGACGCATATCTCGAGCTGGTCGAAAGAATGAAGCGAGGTGAAAAACAGCGCCTGGTTATCGGTACGGGCCATCCAATGGCTGCCTGTCAGGGTGCGGCGTTCGAGTATATCACCAACATACATACCGATCTTACTCAACGTGGTCTCAGGGATAAAGCCGAGCTTGCCTACCTGAGCAATGAACCGGCAATCGGCGATTTCGGCGTCGGTGGTATTAACGTTGTAAAACGTGGAGGAAGAATTGCCCGGGGAGGAGATCTTATCGAGGATCTGATGGATGAGTTCGGACTTGAAAAATCGGTTCGGCGAGGGGTCAAAGAGGTAGATGAGAAAAAAATCTACTGGGAAGATTTCGAAGGTAATTTCGGAGAGGATGAATACGATTTTGCCATGCTTATCCCGCAGTCTCGAGGTGTAACCTTTCCTTTCTATAACAAGGAAGGAGAGGATATTTCCGCTTATGTCACCAATCCGGGAGGGTTTATTCTCGCCGACGGTATTTACGGGTTGAGCTATGATGAACTGGTGAGAACACCTGATGCATGGCCGGCAAACTATCAGAATCCGCTGTACAAAAACATTTTTTCCGCCGGCATCGCGTTTGCTCCTCCGGGACCGATATCCGTTCCTCATACCACGAGAAACGGTATGACCATTACTCCCGGTGCGCCGAGAACAGGTATGATTTCAGGTGTTATCGGAAGAATTGTGGCTTTGAACGTTATCGATCTGATCAAGGGTGGACGAATGACTCACCGTGAACGCATGTCTGAGATGCTTGCGGTCTGTATTGCATCGAACGGTAAGTCACTCTGGAAAGGGCAGGCGACCACAATGATCATTTATCCTGTCGTTCCAGACCATACCCGTTATGACAACAAGGAAGGAAGGGATCTTTTTGTTACCAGAGTTGAACGCGGACTTGCGGGTGCATGGTTGAAGCAGATGGTAGAGACAACCTTTATGCACAAGTTCAGAGGTCGTATAGGCTGGCAGCTTATCCCGGAGTAACCACGAGAATTTTTAAACACGTTAAACCTGAGGCAAACCATGAGACCGACAAAGTTTGATCGATTCAAGATGAAGAACAAAATATACCAGTTCTGGCGGTTTATTGTGCTGAACATCAAGATTCTCAAGGCAGTTGATCACAGTAAAAGAGCCTGATCGAGTATAGAAATACAAACCGTGATTCCTACGAAACGCATGAGGGAAAGTGTTCCCTCATGCGTTTTTTTATTGTGCTCAACAATTGTTAAGTAATTGTTTTTTATGAGGATATGCATACATTAACGTTGTGGGGACAGTTTGGTCTGTCAGTACGTAAACAAACACCGACCACAATGAAAAATTTGTTGAGAGCCGGCTTAAGCTCGGTTGTTATCTATCTCTTTGCTTTTTCACATCTTTCTGCAGAGACGTTCCACCCTCCCGTCGATTCTCTGCTGCTTTCGACAGCGGATCACACAAAGTTCGAAGAACTCAAAAAGGAGTTCAAAAACGGTCCCGAAGTTACGGAAGCCTGCTTGCAGTGTCATACGGAAGCAGCCAAACAGGTCCATCGAACCAAGCACTGGACATGGGAAGTGCTTATGAAGGATGGAAAAATGCTCGGAAAGCAGCATGTTGTCAACAACTTTTGCATATCGGTTGAAAGTAACGAACCCCGGTGCACTTCTTGTCATATCGGTTATGGCTGGAAAGACCGGACATTCGATTTCACCAGCGAAAAAAATGTAGACTGCCTGGTTTGCCATGACGGTACCGGTACCTACAAAAAATTTCCTTCCGGAGCGGGTCACCCACCCTATGAGGACAAGGTTTTTGGCGGCAAGACTCCGTTTAAAAAAGTTGATCTCTCTTACGTTGCGCAGCACGTTGCCAACCCGGATCGCCACAACTGCGGTATCTGCCATTTTGAAGGCGGGGGCGGTGATGCGGTAAAACACGGTGACCTCGACAATTCTTTGCTCGATCCTACGGAAACACTGGACGTTCATATGGCTTCAGGCGAGAATGAACTCAATATGACCTGTACCGACTGTCATAAAACGGAAGGGCATCAGGTTCCGGGGAGCCGCTATGAACCGACGGCGAGGGATGTTCATGGTTTCGATTACCCGTTGCCCGACGATTACCCGACAACCTGTGCATCCTGTCACGGCGTCGATCCTCATCAAAATTACAAGAAACTCAATGATCACGTCGATAAGGTTGCCTGTCAGACCTGCCATATTCCTGCCATTGCAAAAGAACGGCCGACCAAGGTCTGGTGGGATTGGTCGAAAGCGGGAAAGCTTGATGAAGAGGGGCGCCCTCTGGTCAAAAAAGATTCTACAGGACATCTTGTCTATTTGGGTAAGAAAGGCCTGTTCAAATGGGCGAAAGATATCGAGCCGGAGTACCGATGGTTCAACGGAGAGATGAATTATGTGACATTTCTTACCGAAATAAACGATTCCGGAGTTGTTGCCATCAATCATCCCGATGGTGAACCGCGCGATACTCTTTCACGAATCTGGCCATTTAAGGTGCATAGGGGAAAGCAACCCTACGACCCTCAACTCAAGCGATTCGTGAAGCCAAAGTTGTTCGGCCCCAAAGGAAGCGGAGCCTACTGGTCTGATTTCGACTGGGATACGTCGATTGCCGGGGGAATGGAGTATGCCGGGCTGGAGTATAGCGGTACGTATGATTTTGTAGAAACCGAAATGTATTGGCCAATTTCGCACATGGTGTCTCCAAAAGAAGAGGCTCTCAGCTGTGTGGAGTGTCATTCCAGGGGCGGACGGCTTGAAAAGCTTGCAGGATTTTATCTGCCGGGCAGGGATGCCAACGGATTTGTCGAAATTCTCGGGTTGCTGGTAATCGTTTCATCTCTGGTTGGGGTATCCATTCACGGTTTCATGAGGTTTGTTTCAAATAAACGCAGAGTGCAGGATGGTGAAGTATGAGAAAAGTCTATCTGTACGCAAGGTTTCAGCGGTTCTGGCACTGGATGCAGGCATTGATCATTTTTTCATTGCTCGTGACCGGGCTCGAGGTTCACGGTCTTTTCCAGCTTATGGGATATGAAACCGCATTTAATGCCCATAATGCGTTGGCATGGGGGCTTGTAACGTTTATTGTGCTGGCATTTTTCTGGTACATAACCACCGGGGACTTTCGTCAGTACCTTAGTGAAGGGAACATCCTCGACAAAATCTTCATGCAGATCCATTACTACATGATCGGTATTTTCAAAAACGAACCGCATCCGTTCAAGAAAAACGAAATATCCCGTTTAAACCCGCTACAGCGTATAACCTACCTGATGCTGACCCTTGTCGGGCTGCCGTTACAGATCCTTTTCGGATTCGCCTACTTCTACATCAACGAACTTGTCGCGCTCGGGATGAACCCCGACTGGATCGAGCCCATTGCGGTTATTCATACTCTGCTCGCTTACATGCTGATCGGCTTCGTCATCATGCATGTCTACATGACCACCACCGGCCATACTCTCACCTCCAACATCAAGGCCATGGTTACGGGATGGGAAGAGGTTGACGAGTGAGGAAGAGGAGGAGGAAAGGCAAAAGTGAGAAGGCAAAGGGCAAAAGGGCTAGCGTTGTTTTGCAGGAAGTTGTCTCATTAGTCCTGTAATTAATCTTTATGCAGTCATCCTCGGGCTTGACCCGGGGATCCATCTTCCAAAGAAAGTCAGTATGGATGCCGCATCGAGTGCGGCATGACTTTTTACTGGAGATGTATGCATGGTGACCGATAGTCGTGAAGCAGTGCTTTTGAGAAAGCCTCTTTGCGTTAGGGCGAATGGTTCTATTACCATCCAAAACTTCATACAGGCATAGGTATGAAGGTAATGCTTTTTCTGAAGGTTATCACTTCTTCAAGCATGGAGGGGATAAGAAACGTTAGGCTGGTTCTCGAGAAATGGGTAAAGAGAACGGCGTCATTCCAGCAAGGCACCCCGAAGAAGGTCCATCATAAGCTCAAGGTTTAGCTGTTGAATAGCAGAGACATACTCGTCAAAACGTTTTTCGACGATTTTCCAGTCGAATTGGTTATATCCTGCATGTATTGAGTCGTCCTGAAGAGTTTGACATTAAAAAAAGAGAGTCAACAAAAGTTCATGACTGTTTGACGAACCTTTGAACAGAAGCCGGTTACTTGTTTGTCGTTAAGACGCTCTGCATTATATAAAGAGACCATTTTGAATTGACTTGACGGAGCGCATGCGCCAAGAATCGCCCTTTTGAGAACTTTCCTGACAGGCCGGCCCATTAAGAGAAAATCTACCCACCACCCTGAGCCAAGTGTTGTAATAGCTATTGTCGTACGGAGATTCGATAACTTAGGCTTGATTGGCCCAAACCCGGGCGCATGGTCGTAAGCGATCCCCGGGGCCCAAACCCGATCGAACCATCCCTTGAGAATAGCAGGAAATCCATACCACCATGTTGGAAAAACAAAAACAAGTAGCTCTGCGGAAGTTAACCATTCAATTTCTTGACTGACACTCTCCTTATCGTATACGTTAGCGTAATACGTTTGACGTTCTGCTGCGGTAAGGCATGCATTAAAATTCTCTTTATATAAATTTTGCACGATTACCGAATGGCCAGACTCTTTTAGCGTTGCAACAACCGTTTCCCCGAGTATATGACACAAGCTTTTTTGTAAAGGATGAGCTGTGACTACCAAACATTTCATGTTATCAAGATTTCTGAACCAAATGGATAAATTTTTTTGATTCTAAACTGCTTCCAGCAGGAGTTCGTCTTCACAGTACTCGCAGCAGATGCCATAGGTTTCGAACAATTCGGTTACGGCGAGCATGGCTGGTCTTTCGGTTCCGAAATGTGTCCCGCCGATGAGATTGAGTTTGAGCCTGGTGTTCAGTTCGTGAAACGCCCTGTTCAATTCCTGAAACGACGGGACGGCCCACCGGTTTTCCACCGTTCCCGTCAGCAAAGTGTCGCACCCGGCGTCGTAAGCGTATTGCAGCAGGTCAGGAAGGTCTCCGCCGCCAGCTGCCACGGCCACTTTTTCAACAGCAGGCCTGTGCTGCTGAAGGGTCAGGTAGGGCCTTTGCAGTTCTTTGCAAACACGTGACGCAAAGTCCTGAAATCCGGTTTTCGTTACGTGGCCGACAAGGGCTGTCGGTGCGCCGAAGTAGTCGTAAAAAAAGTGTTCGACGGTAATACCGGTCAGTTCCGCCAACGCAATCGAGGTGCCATACCTGGCATGCGTGTCCAGTGGGGCATGCGCCACATAGAGAGAATGTCCCGCCCGGCAGAGCGCTTCCATTGTCTCGGGAGAAATGGGCTGAAGCCCCCTTTCATCTTCGTAGTAATTGAAGTGATGATGGGTGAACAACAGGCAATTCCTTTCCCGGAGGATTTTTTCCACAACCCGGTCCGAGACAAAAACAGCGGTATACGCCTTTTGAATGATGTCACCACCTTGCAGCATAAGTCCTGTCCGTTCTTCAAGAAAGGCTGGATGAACGTATCGCCTGTTCGAATCGGTCACTGCCCATTCGACAAGGTCTTCAGTGTTTTCTGCAATGCGGAACTCGATGTCGAGTTTCGAAGTCAACGTCAGTAACTTCATGATGCAGTCTCTCCTGTACAGCTGTTCTGAGATCAGATCGGCATTGTAGCTGTTTCTAAATATAACGGATTTCGGGTTCCTGGTGGGTTCACCGATAATCCTTTCTCGGAGGACTGAAAAAATCGAGGATTTCTCCTGGTTCGATAGCTTCAAGGGCATGTTCCGTGTCGGAGGGAACCGTATATGAATCGCCGGGACCGATTTCGTACTTGGCATCCTCAATGATGAGTATGTATTTTCCGGATATAACATAACCGCTTTGTTCGCTCGGATGCTTATGGAGCGGTACCTTGTTTTCTTTTTTGTACAACATTTTCGTCACCATGGATTCCTTACCATGGGAGAGCATGAGAAAATCAACTCCCGCAAAACTCCTTTGTTGTGCGTCTTGCGGTGTTACGATCATAGCTGTTTCGAGTAGTTTTTGTTCTGAGCGGTTTTATCTTTCTTGCACGTGAGGTTGCTATAGGTTCGATGTTTCCAAACCGGTCTTCGCGCGTATGGTTGTTTAATACAATCCAAGTCGTCCGGCTTCGTCGTGGGTTATTTCCTTCCAGTCTTCTACATTGACCGGATAGGTACTGTTGAGGCTCGGTAATTCCCTGAGATCCAGATACAGGCATACTTCGAGTGAAACGTCGAGACGCATGTCCATCAGCGCACCGATCTTGCATGCGACGCCCGTGCATCCGCCGAAATTCTTCAGGCTGGCGGCATCTGATCGATGCCATTTGTTGTTCCTGCGATACCCCAGGATGATTGCCTGAATCAGATCCCACCGGTCGAACTTTCCATAATCCTGAATCCGGTTGATGCTGGATCGGGCAATGGTGAAAAGCGGCTTGTCCCAGGTTATGATCATCCAGTCCTGGTAATCCTTCCTTTTTTCATCGATGTGCACCGTTGTGCAGAAACTGTGTAACAGAACCTTCGGTATCATGTGTAGCCTCCTTGTTATTTGATTTATCGAGCGAGTTGCAAAACCGGAAATGGTCTCAATACTGGCAGGAGCATCATCGTCGGAGTGTCATTCCATTTTTCAACCGAACAGGGCGTGTTATTGCGGCGGAAGATCGTCTGATACCGTTAACATAATATAGTGCATGTGCTTGCGTGTGGCACAAGATTAATTGACAGCACCCGTTGAGCGCCTATCGAAAGAGGCATTCGTTTGATTGATGGGCCTGCAATTATGGTGTATATTAAGCTTTGCTTGGTATGTATTTCATAAATCATTTCGAACTATCACCATGATTGGCAAAACAGTTTTGCTTTTGATCGTTATGCTTGCAGGAATCGCTGATTTTTGCTTGGCGAAATCTTCTCAAACTGCCGATTATAGTACAGCGGAAGGAGAAGAGTTTGTGTTTGCAAAAACTTACCCTGGAGGAGAAAAATACGGTTACCAATTGTGGCACAAGCAACTAACAGGCTATAGGGGCACGAGTCTACCCTATGAAGAATATGTAGGGCGAAAAGGGAAAATTGAGACTACAATTACGTATGATCCCAGCCAGTCTCGCTTTATCAGTGAGAAGTCTAAATCTAAATTTCGAAAGGCTGTGCTGGAAAACGGAGAGGTGGTCTATGCTTATCTGGTTTCCAATTCACTGCCTGATAATATTTACTTGACCGAAGAAGTGAATCGGGCGCGATCTCTCATCGGTCAAAAAATATGGGTGAACAATTCGAGGGTTGTTGGTTCACAGGTGTTGATTACGCCGGATGAAAATCTATCATACCCGACATACAATGCCGAACCTTTGACCGTCGTTGATATTTTCATGAGTGTGTATGGGCACAGAAGAGGCAGAGGGGCTTTCTCGATGAGAGTAAGAAAATCGTCAGGTGAAGAGGGCTTGATTAAATTTTACGATAGGTATTTTTACACCTCGAACCCGATTCCTCCAGGCACGTCACAAAAGGTGCGCCGGGCCATCGAAAGACAGGAAGTTACCATGGGGATGACGAAAAAAGAGGCGGTGCTCTCTTGGGGAGAACCGGAAAAAGTCAATAAAAGTGTAGGATCCTGGGGGGTACGTGAGCAATGGGTATACGGGTATAACTACCTCTATTTCAAAAATGGAAAACTGACAAGTTGGCAGACGACAAACTGAAACTTTCAATGAGAACCGGGCTTTCGACCCGATAGCGTGGAAGTAACTACAGGATACCCTCTCTTCGTTCTGTTGTTTCAATTGCCGCGCAGATATCCCGGCAAGCAGGAAGACGTTACCGGTAAGATCGAGGTTTACAGTGCTACCTTTGTTGTAGAACAAAAGCGATGCATTCTACATATTCATCGAGAATATTGGATTCCCGAATCTGGTTTAAATAGAACCTGTCGAACAGTCTGCATTTATCGGGATGCTGCTTTTTCAAATGTTCTATCCTTTTCTTGATCGATCTATTGTTTGCTTCATTTTGTCGTCGGATATATTCTCTATTCCACTTCAGTCGGGCAATGATTCGTAGCCCTGAATCCTTTATTGCCGAATAGAGCGCTTCTTCCGAAGAATATTCCGTTCCTTTGTATCTTCCATCGTGAAATGCCGTCTCGTAGATGATCGATCCGTTCTCATGTATCTTTTTCGAAAGAACCTGCAATGTTTTTGTGACTGAGCCAAAAGCATCGGAATCATGACCATAAATCACAACATCGTACTTTCCAGGAGCGGCAATTGTCTCGCACATGTTTTCTTGTCTTAATACGACGGTTCCGGAGAGTCGATTTTCCCGGATTCTGGCGTTTCCTTCTTCAATAAACTCGGGGATGATATCAATGCCTGTGTAGTTGCCTGGAAAAGTTTTGGCTAATTCGATGACAGTTGCTCCTTTTCCGCATCCCAGATCAATAATTTGACTGTCCTCCCTCAGCGCAACGTGTTGCGTCATGATCTTTATGACAGCATCAGGGTTTCCGCCTAATGTCCATAAATCCTTGAAGATAAGAGGAATAAACGGAGTGATATTCTCGTCTATGATATCCAAAGATGTGTTGAACTCACTCTTTCTCATTTGTCCTTGTTTGCGGTCATGCAGAAATTGGTCAATATAAACTTAAAAAGTTGGGTATGCCCATTATCCAATTAACAGGATAGGAAGATTTAACATTTCATTATTTCTTGAAATCTGTATACTTAAAGGAGGTTGATAAAGATCCTGTCACCGGAACGATCGGTGACCAGAACCTTTAATGTACTTTCTCTATGTCCCTTTCGCGCAGGAAGTTCCTTGTACGCTCCGTGCAGTGTATTGTCGCCTGCGGGCTTTTTCCTGGTTTGTCGGCATGTGACGGAATAACCAGGGAAGAAGTGACGAACGGTTCGGTTTATGATGAACTGGTATCCCTGATAGGCAGGGAGCGTACGGAAATTCTCTGGTATGCTTCTTTTGCTCCAAGCAGTCATAACGTCCAGCCTTGGACAGTTTCCATCAAAAACCCCGATAACTGGGTTATCGGATCAGCCGAGGATCGCTGGCTCACGGAGGTCGACCCCCAAAATCGGGAAATGCTGCTTTCTATCGGAGCGTTTCTCGAGAATATGGTGACAGCTGCAAGGGCGCATGGTTTTCAGGTGAATATTCGCTTGCTTGCAAGAAATCCTTTCGATCCCGAGCTGTTGTCAATCGAACTCCAGAACGCTCAACGGATGGAATATCCTCTTCAGCGTCTTCTCGAACGGAGAACAGTACGAACCGTTTTCAAAAACGAAGACATTGATTCACAGGATTTTTCATTTCTCGTCGGCGGAGAAGAGGGTTTTCATTATTATCCTCGCTACTCGACACAAGCTGTATGGCTCGATGAGGCTTCTGTGGCAGCAACCAAGCTGCAGATCGAACGTGAAAATGTCCAGGAAGAACTTTCCCGATGGATACGGTGGTCGGATGCAGATGCCAGCAAGTATCGCAATGGTCTTACCCCGGAAGCAATGGATATCACAGGGCTTGCCGGATGGTATGTAAGAAATTTCTACGGTTCGAGGGATGTGTTGGGTAAGGACTTTCGGTCGGCTACAGTTGAACGTGTCAAACAGCAGGTTGCGCAAAATGGTGGTTGGATCGTCATTACGTCGGAAAATGACCGGATTTCAACCCTTATTGAAACCGGCCGCTGTTTTGAACGGATGTTTCTCAGGGCAAGAGACTGCTCGGTCGGTGTACACCCGATGTCCCAGGCCCTTGAAGAACCTCTCTGGTCGGAAAAGGCTGCTGAAATGTTGAGGCTGGACAAACCGCCCCAGTTTCTTCTGCGAGTCGGCTATATAAGGGATTATCCCCCTCCAGTAAGTTTGAGGATGCCCCTTGATGATTTTACGAAATTGAATGAGAACGGAAAAGTATAGAGCCACTGGCTTCGGGCGGGTGGCTGGAAAGCCAATGAAGGTATGAGGAAATCACTGTATTCCAGGTTTGATGATGATGAACTGATTCTTCGTGATGAGCTTGCCATCGATCGCACGTTGCTGGCCAATGAAAGGACATTGCTGGCTTATTTGCGATCGGGTGTCGCCTTGGTTATCGCCGGAATTTCCATTATGCACTTTGCCAACGAGATGTGGTTTTGGGCTGTTGGAGTCGCGTGTATACCGTTCGGTGCCGTTACAGGTGTTGTCGGCGTGATACGATACCGCCGTATCGGCAGGTCGATCGATGCGGTGCGAAGGCAGTCTCCAGCAAGTAGAATAAAATAACATATGGTAGAACGATATGGATGTAAAGAACTCCTTCACATTTCTTGAAGCGTTGCGGAAAAACAACAACCGGGAATGGTTTCAGGCGAACAAATCGTTTTATGACCTCGCCAGGGGAGAGGTTGAGCAGCTTGTTGCGATTCTGATTCCGATTGTCAGAGGGATCGATCCCGATGTCGATGTGGTCAGTCCTAAAGAGTGTCTGTTCAGGATATTTCGCGATGTACGGTTTTCGAAAGACAAATCGCCATACAAAACCAACTTTGGTGCTTTTATCGCAAAGGGGGGCAGAAAAAGTCCGTATGCGGGCTGTTATCTGCATATAGAGCCTGGTGCGTCGTTTGTTGGGGGAGGTGCGTACATGCCGGAGTCGCACTATCTCAAGGCGATCAGGAGCGAGATTTTTGAAAACACTGGCGAATATAAAGCAATTATCGAGAGTCAGGAGTTCAGAAAGTTCTATGGCGGGATGTACGGAGAGAAGCTGAAGACCGCCCCGAAAGGATTTCCGAAAGATTTTCCAGATATCGATTTACTGAAAAACAAGCATTACGCCGTCACACACAGGGTCGAGGATGATTTCTGGTTTTCGGACTCTCTTGTCGATGATGTGACGGGGATGTTTTCTGCTCTGTATGGTTTAAACAGGTTTCTCAATAATGCAATCAGCAATGCAGATAAAGGATGACGTCATTCACTGGCTTCTGGAAGATGACAACCCCCCGATACGCTACCTGACTCTGACCAAGCTGCTGAACCACACGGAAACAGACTCGGAAGTGCGACACACCAGAGCACGTTTCATGGAGTACAATGTAACGCAAGGGATCCTCAGGCATAGTAGGGAATTTTGGGAAAGTGACGATCGGGCATACTGGAAATACACCGGCAAGTATTGGCAATTAATTTTTCTTGGCCAATTTATGGCAGACGGAAAAGATCCGCGCATTGCCGAAGGAACGCATGATATATTGAAGAAGCGCAAGTGGGTGATGAAGAGCGGAGGTCAGTGTCTGACTGCCAGTCTGCTCACCGCACTCAGGCGTCTTGGTTATGGCGGTCATCCTGTAGTCACCGAGGAAACCGAGGCATTGGCAAAGAGAATTGTCACGGATCGTGGAATAAAGTGTTCAGCGATGGTTTGTAGCTTGCTGCCACATTGTTACATGGCTGTGCCGAAAATTTTGCTGCTTTTTGCGGAAATACCCGCTCACAAACGTTCAGCAAATATAACCCTTGCGATAGCGCTTCTCGTAAAGATATTGCTGGAAAACGAGATTTATGTTTATGTGCCATCAACTCGAAAAGAGTGGAGGAAAATTTTAGATAAGGCGCCAAAACGTGCTGATCTACCGGAAGGAGAAACTGTCAAAAACTGGATAATCAAACAAAAAGCTGCATTCCTTGACTCACATGATGTAGGGGCAAGAATAGCGAAACCAGGATGGGTCAATTTTGGCTTTCCACTCCATTATAACTCGGACATATTGGAAGCAATGTACGCAATGGCCCTCCTTGAAACACCAATGACTCCACAACTGAAAAGACCGTTGGAGATCATCAGAGATAAAATGACTCCCGACGGTAGATGGTTAATGGAAAACTCTTTGAATGGAAAGATGTGGGTGGATGTCGAAGAAAAAGGAAAGCCCAGTAAATGGATTACTTATTTTGCACTGTTTGTGCAGAATCATTTTAAAATGGAGCAATCATGAACTGGAGCGAACTGCTGACACAAGAGATCGAGTCAACCTACGCAGTCACGAAAGGGCTGTTTGAACTGACCGATGATGAAATGCTACAGTGGAAGCCCGCTACGGGAAGCAACTGGATGACCACCGGTCAACTCCTTAAACACATCACTATTGCCTGTGGTGGAAGTATGCGCGGATTTGTTACCGGCGACTGGGGTTTGCCTGAGGGAGTCGATGTGCATAGCCTGTCCACCGAGGAGATGCTGGCTCCTGCTGAAACAATGCAGGCGGTTGGGAGCGTAGCTGAAGCGAAGAAGCTGTTGGAGGAAGACGAGCGGCTTGCGCTTTCTCTGGTGTCGGAATGCAGCGAAAAAGATCTTGACACAAAACAAACGACAGCTCCCTGGGATCAAACCGAGTTGATACTTGGCCACCGCCTGCTTCAAATGGTCGATCACCTGAAAGTGCACAAGGCACAGCTGTTCTATTACCTGAAACTTCAGAACAAAGCGGTCCATACCGGTAACCTTTGGGGCATGTAAAACCATCGTTAACCGTCCGGTTCCGTTTTTGAAAGGAGAAACCATTATGAATGAAGTTCAAACCGGTAAACCTTCTGAAATCTGGTGGCTCGTTCTGCTGCGTGGAATCGTGCTGAGTTTGTTTGGGTTACTGCTTGTTACGGCAACAGGGGCAGCCCTTTCAACCCTGGTGCTTTTTCTTGGAATCTACTGGTTCATCCATGGTATTTTTTCTCTCGTCAGCATTTTTACAGGTCGCTCGTCACTGCATTGGGGTTTGCTGTTGCTGGATGGCTTGATAGGTATTTTTGCTGGTGTTTTTGTACTGAATCACCCGCTTTGCACAGCTTTTTTGATTCCGACCACACTCGTTGTTATGCTTGTGGTTTTTGGCTTTATCATGGGATCGATAAATCTGCTTCAGGGCATAAAGGGGGATGGAGCCGGAGCGATTATTCTTGGTATAATCAACGTTCTTTTTGCTCTGTTTCTGCTTTCTCATCCCGCACTGGTCGCCATGTTTGCTTCTTTTTTACCGATTACCATAGGGGTGCTTGCGATTATCGGAGGTGTTGCACTTCTTTTCAATGCATTCAGCATGCGTTAAAATCAAACCTTTTTCCAGTTCCTGTTGTTGACTATGTATCGGAAAAACAATCAAACAGTCGCTCGGTTCAGGGCGAAAAAACAGGAGGAGGAATAGAGATGAATATCGTTTTGTTGCTGCTATCGAGCTTTTTGCTTGCCGGTTGTTCTGTTCTGGGGAAGCGGACAGCGGAAGAGGCGCAGTATACAGTATTGAGAAGCGAAGGGGTGTATGAGGTTCGGCAATATCAGCCGATGATTCTTGCTGAAACGGCAATGGAAGGAGATTACCGGTCGACAAGTGGAAAAGCATTCAGTAAACTGGCGAGTTATATTTTCGGTGGCAACAAAGCGGATTCGAGTATTGACATGACAACACCTGTTATTCAGGAGCAGCGGAGTGAAGAAATCGCGATGACAGCTCCGGTAATTCAGCAAAAGTCAGGGGAAAAATGGGTGACAGCATTTGTCATGCCCCAAAAATACACCATGGAAACCATTCCTAAACCCCTTGATGAGGATATTGTGCTGAGAGAGGTACCGGAGAGGAGAGTCGCTGCAATCCGCTATTCCGGCCTTCATTCCGAAAAAAATATTTTAAAATATTCGGAAAAACTCAACGAGTGGATCGCTCAGAACGGATATCGTCCGGTATCGGGACCAAGGATGGCAAGTTTCGATCCTCCATGGACATTGCCTTTTTTGAGGAGGAACGAGGTGCACATCGATATTGAATGATGCAAGAAAGAGGCTGTATCAGTTTTGTTTCTGATACAGCCTCTTTTTGTACGGGTGTTTCTTCACATGAATGTGTGATAAGTTTGCCCTGCAAAAACGATAAGGAAGCGAAGTATCAAACCGCCCATCAGTACAAGAACAGGGGCGACCAGGGGATACTTGATATGTACTCCTATAGCTTCAAGAAACTCGAGGAACATCGGTACGATAAGCCCCAGTGCTACAAAACCTCCCCAGAACCACAGCATATACGACATGCCTGCCAACTGGTGGTCACCAGCGATCAGGTGCATCATGGCTCCGCTTGTATTGGCCGGTCCTGTAATGCCTCCGAGGACGAAAAGGCCGACAATTATCATCTCGATCCAGAGGGCATTGGCGTCTATCTTGCTGTAGATCGGTTTTTCATGTTTTGGAGCAAAAAGAAGCAAGAGTGCTGCTGCACTTGAGATACCGGAAACAAGAAAAAGCATTCCCAGAATAGAGCTTGACCAAAGAGGACGTGCGTAGAAGAAAGAGAGCATAATTCCGGTATAAATGCCGATACCGATCCCGATGTGAGCATTGAGAAGTGCAACAATGGTAAGATGATCCTCGGTCCAGTCGATGAGTTTATTGACGATCCCGATGTTCAGATTGCGCAGGAACTGTTTGTTAACCAGCATAGCCTGTAATACGGCCATCGGGAAAAAAGCGATCAGTATCCAGCTTCCGGCCGACATGGGTGACGTAGGCTGGACAGTGGTGTAGAACGCCCAGACATAGAACTTGTTGGCGAGATCGAGAAAAAGAAACAGCATACCGATGCCGAGCAATATAGGGGCAAGTGCCGAGCCGAGCCTGATAGCGAGGCAAGGGCAGCCTTCCCCCTCGTCTTGTGGGCCGATGCCAAAATGTCGCTTGGCTACGATCATTACTGCGGTGATGATGAGCAATCCTCCAGCAAGTCCGCCGAGAAAAAGATAGAGCGGAATATGCCATTCCCAAATGTGCAGATGTGGAATCACATTCGGGTTCATTTTCGTCGATATGATTTCCGTCGTTGTTTCTGTCATGATTATGCTCCGGGTTTGTTCCTTGCTGAAATCCAGTAGAGGCTCGGTTTAGTACCTGCATGTTCTTTTTGCCGGTAGACCTCCTTTCCGTTCATCATCTTCAATGCCTCTTCTTCGTGATTGTTCAGATCCACGAGGTTCAGGCTGGTCGTCGGGCAAACCGAGACGCATGCGGTTTCAAGACCTTTGTCGATCCTGTGCTTGCAGAGTGAGCATTTGTCTGCAAAGCCTTCAGGATGGACGTACCGTGCGTCATAGGGGCATGCGGCAAGACAGGCCTTACAACCGGTACAGCGTGAGCGGTTGATCTGAACGGTTCCATCTTCGGCGTAGTGGGACGCTCCGGTCGGGCAATAAATCACGCATGGTGCTTTTGCACAGTGCTGGCAGCGTTCCGAACGGTTTTCCATGCTGAGCCTGGGATAGGTGCCATTTGTTTCCTGTACGACCCAGTCGCGACAATAGCCTTCCGGTATGCTGTTTTCTGACTTGCATGCATAGACGCATGCAGAACAAGCGACACAAACGCGTGTGTCGATAACCATTCCGTAATTTTTCTTATCAGCCACAGGTTATGCCTCCTTGATAAAAGTCACAAAATTGTTTTGAAAGCCTACGGCGCCGGTGCTTTGATCAATGTCAGCCTTTGAGATAAGCTGGTTATGGGAGGCACCTTTTTTGTAAGCCCATTTCAGTTTTTTATAATAGTGGCCGTAGCCGTGAACCATATACACCGAATCTTCCCTGATACGTTCGGTAACCTTTACTTTTATGGGGAATTCCGATACGATACCGGCCTGATTTTTCAGATGCACATACTCTCCATGTGATAGAGCGTGCTTTTGGGCTATCCTGGGGTTGACCCAGATTTCGTTTTCTCTCGCTGTCGGCAGTTCGTTCAGAAAACGGTTGTTTGCAGTACGTCCGAAGGTCAGCATCGGTTTGCGCCCTGTCAGGATCCTGTAGTAACCCTGTGGAGGTTCGGGATGCTTGATGTACTTTGGAACGGCATCGAAACCGGCTGATTTCAACTGTGCAGAGGCAAGCTCTATTTTACCGCTTGGGGTTTTGAAGGTTAATTTTTCCCCGGGTTTGCGGTAGAGGTTGGTTGGTTCACCGACGAGCACACCTGTTTTTTTGACTTCCTCGAGCGAACTGCCGACTTTGTTCAGCCGCTTGTCGAGATAGGTCTCGACACTGTCTTCGAAAACACCGTGCAGCTCGAGTTTTTCAGCCATCATTCTCGCGATTTCATTGCCGGGCTTACTGTCGAACATCGGTTCCACCACAGGCTGGCGCAGCGAGACAAACGGTGTCCGGTAAGGCCTTCCGCCGTCGAGGTCATCATAGCGTTCAAGATAGGTACATTCCGGAAGCACGATATCTGCATATCCGGTGACTTCCATCGGCAGTGTATCGACAGCGACCATGAAATCGAGTTTCTGCATCGCTTCGATTGCGGTTTTCCGTCCAAGGGTAATGGTTTCGGGAACGTTCACCCCATAAACAAACCAGGCTCTTACTTCTTTTTCAAGCGTTTGCTGAACTACCTCGTGGGAGGTAATGGAGTTTTCCGGCTTGGTTTGTACAAAAAAAGGATACTTGCTCCAGACGTCTTTCTTGAAATGAGGATGGGGATGAGCTTCGGGTTTCGGCAGCTTGAATTTTTCATATTTGACAACACCGCCGGGCATTTTGTAATTACCGGTCAATGCATTGAGTATGGCAATGGCGCGTACCCGTTGTGTTCCATCGGCGTACCACTGTGTTCTTCGTCCTGGATGGACTGCCGCTGCCGGAGCGTAGCTTGCAAAAGTTCTGGCAATTTCACGGATTTCATCTGCCGGAATGTCGGTGATGGTTGCCGCTTTTTCAGGAGTCATGTGCTGGATTTCAGCCCACAGCTCATCAAATCCTACGGTGTTTTCCGCAACGAATTTCTTGTCGTAAAGCTCTTCGCTGATGAGGACGTTCATGAGAGCCTGCATCATGGCGATGTCCGTTCCGGGTTTTATCGGCAGCCATTTTTCGGCTTTTCCTGCAAGTGTCGAGAATCGGGGATCGAACACTACGATTTTGAGGCCGCGGCGAATACCCTCAGAAATTTCCTGAACGGCGGTGTTATGCATGTTTTCGCCGTAATGAGTACCGAAAAAGAGCAAATATTTACTGTTCATCATATCGATGCCTTCAGGAGTGCCGGTGCCGTGGCCGTAGGTCATGGTATAGCCTTGAAGACGCGGTCCACAGCAAAAATCGTATGATGGCTTCGCAAATTTGTTCACACCGAACGCTTTGAACATCTCCTTGAAAAAGGTGTAACCATAACCATGATGAAGCATTGCAATGGCTTCGGGGCCATATTTTTCCTTTATCTGGTAAAGCTTTTCGGCTGTATAGGTGATGGCTTCATCCCACGAGGCTTTGCGGAGACTGCTTTTGCCCCCTTTTCGTTCTCTGATGATCGGGTGAGCGAGCCTGTCGGGATCGTAAATCTGCCCGATTCCTCCTGTGCCTCGCGGACAGAGTTTTCCGTTGCTGAGCGGATGGTGCTCCGAACCGGTGATCTTGTAGATTTTACCGTTACGCACGTGTGCTGCAATACCACAACGCCAGAAGCAATGTTCGCAGAATGAATGAACAACTTCTTCCCTGTCGTCTTTCGCAAAGGCAGTGTTTGTGCTTGACAAAGCCTGCCCGACCTGACTAGAAATCGCAGCGGATCCAGCTAAAAACAGAGACGATATCTTTAAAAAATCTCTGCGGTTCAAATCATGACCATGGTTCATGTTCAAGGTCTCCTGATGCTAATGTTTGTTTTCCGGCCAGGCGAGTTGCCTGGGAAAAGTTTCTGCTCTCCGGTATACCGGGTTAGCAATGAGAATAGTGCTGTTGAAATATTTGAATGATACCGGCTCAAGGAATGGATTACTTCTTACTTTCGTAAACGCAATCTTGTCCTTCGAACTGCTAACAAGAATTAATAATAAGAAGGGTGATTATTCACTCTTCTTATTATCCACAATTATATCTGTGCAGAATGATTGAAAAATTTCAGCCAAGAATATATAACATATGTGAACGTGTTGCAAAAACAAAAGATTTACAATATTGTTATTCACTTAAGGTGTTATTTTAAAAAGACTTACTTTTTTGTTCGATCTATGCTTTTGCTATATCTTCTTTTGCTTTTGATTATAACGATTGTTATTTTTTTATATATATAATTATATGATTGTTTATTGATTTTCTCTGTGAATGTTATGTCATTTTTTTGCTTGATAAGATGGATTTGGGATATTTTTGACGTGTAGCGTTGGATTGACGATCATAGTGAAATTTTTTCTTTTCCTAAACGGTTGATGTGCATGATTGATTTCGAAAGGATTATTTTACATCAAGGCATTGGTATGCTATGAAGGTAATTCGACTGAAGAAAGGTCATAATCTTGCGATTGCCGGCCAGCCGGAAAAACTTCTGGTCAATGCAGGGCAACCTGCTCGTTTGAAGATCAGGCCGTTGGATTTTCGCGGGATCAAGCCGAAACTGCTGGTCAAGGAAGGCGATCACGTCAACACCGGGACTCCGGTGTTGTACAACAAAATCTTCCCTGATATGTTCGTGACCGCACCGGGGGCCGGTCGGGTTGTGAACATTGTTATTGGGGAGCGGCGTGTCGTCAAAGAGATTGTTATCGATCTCGACCGAACCGAGTCATTTGAATCGTTCGAACGTTTCAATGAACAATCGGTTCCCACTCTTTCACCCGATACGATAAAAAAGCAGCTGCTGCGTTCAGGTCTCTGGCCGGTTATCCGGCAACGTCCCTTTTCCTCTGTGGCGGATCCCGAAAAATTACCGAAAGCCGTTTTCATACCGGCAACGCCAACGGCACCTTTCGCTCCGGATACGGATTATCTCCTCGAGCAGGATACTACAGGATTGCAGATGGGCCTGTCGGTCCTGAAAAGGCTTACGGGAAAGCCGGTTCATCTCGTTGCCGGAAATGACAGCTCGAGTACAGCGCTTGGCGGTGCTAAAGATGTTGTTCTCCACCGTTTCAGCGGACCGCATCCTGCAGGAAATGTAGGTATTCATATTCATCACATTGCTCCTATCAGGAACCGTGACGATATTGTCTGGTATGTGTCACTGCAGGATGTTATGCGGGTCGGCCGTTTTTTCCTCAAAGGGATTCTGCCGGTTGAAAAAATTGTCACCGTCGGGGGGGAATCGGTGGAAAAAAGGCACTATATAAAGATCCGGCAGGGTATGATGCTTAAAGATGTCCTGTGGGGAAACCCGGTTGAACGGGGTGCCCGGCTGGTTTCCGGAGACTTGCTTACCGGTTTGCAGTGTGTGGCAGAAGATCCGCTTGGATTTTATCACGACACCGTTTCGGTTATACCGGAAAGCGCCCGGCGTGATTTCTTCGGGTGGCTTGTGCCGGGGCTCCATAAATATTCTTTGACCAATCTCTTTTTATCCCGCCTTGTCAACAATCGGGGAACGCATCTCGATACCCGTATGCACGGCAGTAAGAGAGTTATTATTCCTTTCGGTAATATCGAGTCTGTTCTGCCTATGAATATTCTTCCCACATTTCTGATAAAGATGATTCTTGCCGAAGATATTGACGAGATGGAGAAGCTGGGAATCTATGAGTGTGACCCTGAGGATTTCGCGCTGTGCTCCTTTATCGATGCATCGAAAATGGAGGTTGCCGAGATTATTCGTCAAGGGCTGGAATATGTAGAGAAAAACGGTTAGTGTAGAACGGTATGCAGGAATAATCGTTTAATATAGGACTATGGGCGTTTTGAGAAAGTTTCTCGATCGTATCGAGCCGAGTTTCAGCAAAGGGGGAAAGTGGGAAAGATTGTTTCCCCTGTATGAAATGGTCGATACCATATTCTATGTTCCCGAAACAGCCACCACCGTTGCACCGCATGTCAGGGACGCCGTGGACATGAAGCGTTCGATGTTTACGGTGATTATTGCACTTATGCCGGCCCTTGTTTTCGGAATATACAATACCGGTTATCAGGCTGACCCTGGGGCTGGTTTCCTGCAGAATGTCCTGACAGGGGGAAGTGCGGTCGTGCCACTGATCCTTGTTTCGTACATTGTCGGTGGTTTGTGGGAAGTGCTGTTTGCGGTTGTCCGCCGCCATGAGGTCAATGAGGGTTTTCTCGTTACCGGCTTACTGCTTCCAATGACTCTGCCTCCGGATATTCCTCTCTGGATGGTCGCCATGGGTATATCGTTCGGTATAGTTATCGGCAAGGAAGTAACGGGCGGGACCGGATACAACATATTCAATCCGGCTCTCGTTGCTCGTGCTTTTATCTTCTTTGCTTATCCGGGGGAGATGAGTGGCGACCCTGTCTGGTCTCTTGCTGACGACCTTACCGCTGCAACACCTCTTGCAGTTGCCGCGTCAGTGCCAGGAAAAGACGCTGTGTCACTGGTGTCGGAGGCTGGCTACTCTTTCAAAGACATGTTTGTCGGTCTTATTCCCGGCTCGGTCGCTGGAACCTCCACGCTCGCGGCTCTTGCCGGAGCTGTCGTTCTCGTTGTCTCGAAGATAGCCAACTGGCGCATCATGGCAGGTGGTCTTATCGGTCTTGTAGCGGCAGCGATACTGGCGAACCTCCTCGCTCCCGCTTCGGAGAACACCATGCTTACCCTCTCTCCGCTTTATCATGCGGTGATGGGCGGCTTTGCGTTCGGTTTGATTTTTATGGCAACCGACCCGGTCAGCGCTGCCCAGACCGACAAGGGCCGATGGATCTACGGAGTGTTGATAGGGGTTCTTTGTGTGATGATCCGGGTTTTGAACCAGGCTTTTGTCGAAGGTATCATGCTTTCTATTCTGCTTGGAAATGCATTTGCGCCGATGATCGATTACTTTGTGCTGCGGCAGAACATTGCAAAAAGACAGAAGGCTTATGCGAAGCAGTAACAGCTATACATATTTTTTCGTTATAGTGATGGCCATTATTTCCGCGCTGCTGCTCTCCGTCATGAAAATAAATTTGCAGGAACGGCAGGGATTCAACAAGGCGTTGGATACCAGGAAGAATGTCCTGAAGACCGTTGGGGCTCTCAGTCCCGAAATGAGCGACAGTGATGTTGAAGAGCTCTACATGTCGAAATTTACCAAACAAACCTTTCTCGACGGGAGTGGAGGCGAGAGGGAGTTTTACACCTATGGTTCACCGGAGCGTCCCGAGGGTTATGTGTTTCCGGTATCGGGAAAAGGAGTCTGGTCGACAATAAACGGCTTTATAGCGCTTGAGCCGGACAAGAACACCATAAAGGGGATATCGTTTTATGATCATGGGGAAACGCCGGGTCTGGGCGGCGAGATTGAGAAGGATTTTTTTGCTCGCAGGTTTGTCGGCAAGAAAATCTTTAAAGACGGTGAACTGGTATCTGTGACCATTGCGAAAAACAAACTGCTCGAACAAAGCGAACATGCAGTTGACGGGTTGAGCGGTGCATCGTTGACAACCGGATCCATCAATCGTTTTTTACGTGATGATCTGACGGAGTATCTGCCGTTACTGAGAGAATCCGCTGAAGAGGAGGCGTTATGGCGATAAAGAAAACACTCGATACGTTTGCAGGACCCTTGAGCCGAAGCAACCCTATTACGACCCAGGTTCTCGGGATATGTTCGGCTCTTGCCGTTACGGTTAAAATGGATACGGCACTGGTGATGTCCGGTGCTCTCATTTTTGTGTTGGTAGGTTCGAATGTGATTGTATCGGCGTTGCGGGATGTGATTCCCTCCAGGGTCAGGATTATCGTTATGCTCACTGTTATTGCAACCCTCGTCATTTTTATCGATGAACTTCTCAAAGCCTACCTTTACGATATCAGCAAGCAGCTGAGTATTTTTGTCGGTCTGATTATCACCAACTGTATCGTTCTGGGCAGGGCCGAGGCCTTTGCTTTGAAAAACACCATGTGGGAGTCGTCTCTTGACGGCCTCGGTAACGCCATGGGGTATGGCTTGATTCTTCTCTTTGTATCGGCAGCAAGAGAACTCTTCGGGAGCGGCTCACTGCTTGGTTTTCAGGTTATTCCGGACTTTCTGTATGTCGAGAACGGAGGGTGGTATGTGAACAACGGTCTTATGTTACTTGCACCTGGAGCCTTTATTATTCTCGGTCTGCTTATCTGGCTGCAAAGAACAGTAAACGGTTATACGGAGGAATAGATGGACGCCTTATCCCACTATCTGAGTCTTGCTGTTGAAACGATATTTATCAAGAACATCCTGCTTGCCTACTTTCTCGGGATGTGCTCCTTCCTTGCCATATCGAAAAAAGTCGAAACCTCGATCGGTCTCGGATTTGCTGTCGTGTTTGTCAACGGGATCACTGTCCCTGTAAACTGGATGATCAGTCACTACTTACTGGAAAAGGGGGCCTTGCAATGGACCGGAATTACCGGAATGGAGGAGGTGGATCTGAGTTTTCTGACATTTATCGTCTTCATTGCAACCATAGCAGCGATGGTGCAGCTTGTGGAAATGACGCTTGACAGGGTCAGTCCCACGCTTTATCAGTCTCTTGGTATCTTTCTGCCGCTGATAGCTGTTAACTGTGCAATTCTCGGTTCTTCGCTTTTTATGGTCGAACGGGAATACGACCTTATGGAAGCTGCGGTGTTTGGCACAAGTGCAGGAGTCGGTTTTTTTCTCGCGATCGTGACACTTGCAACCATGCGTTACAAACTGAAATACTCCAATGTACCGAAAGGACTTCGGGGGTTGGGTATAGCAATGCTCCTGACAGGGCTGATTTCCATGGCATATATGTCGTTTTCCGGCATTGACCTTTAGTGACCTGTTTAACCGATTCAAGATTCAAATCAATGCTTGTTGCTCTTTCGGCTGTTCTGGTTTTTGTTGCGGTGGTCATTCTGCTTGTTGCCTTGCTGAATACCGCTGCCAACAAGCTGCTGCCACAGGGAAAGGTTGCGATTACCATCAATGACAACGATGAGAATACCCTGTCAGTCAATGCCGGTCGCAGCTTGTTGTCTACATTGTCGGATGAAAAGATTTTCATCCCTTCTGCGTGTGGCGGGGGTGGAACCTGTGGCATGTGCAAATGCCGGATTACCGAAGGAGGAGGGCAGGTGCTGCCTACTGAACTGAATCACATTTCCCGCTCGGAGGTCAAGCAGGATATTCGACTATCCTGCCAGGTGAAAGTCCGCGAACCGATGAAAATATATCTCCCCGAAGAGATATTCAGTATCCGCCAATGGGAATGTACGGTTCGCTCCAACCGTAGTGTAGCGACATTTATCAAAGAACTTGTCCTTGAACTTCCTGAAAAAGAAAACCTCGAGTTCAAGGCAGGTGGGTATATCCAGATCGATATCCCGGAATACCCGGACATACTGTTTTCGGAGCTTAAAATCGCGGAAGAGTATCGGAATGACTGGGATAAGTACAACATGTGGCAGCTTGTAAGCCGGAACGAAGAGGAAACGTTCAGGGCTTATTCCATGGCCAATCATCCGGCTGAAGGCAATGTCATCATGCTGAATGTTCGTATTGCAACACCTCCTCCCAGTCTCATGGACAGTGCGCCGCCGGGAGTGGGTTCTTCTTATATTTTCAATCTCAAGCCGGGTGACCGGGTGCGCGTTTCCGGCCCTTATGGAGAGTTTTTCATCCGGGACTCGGAAAGGGAAATGGTGTATATCGGAGGGGGGGCCGGAATGGCTCCGATGCGTTCTCATATCTTCCATCTTTTTAAAACATTGAAAACCGGTCGCAAGGTTTCTTTCTGGTATGGTGCTCGGTCCCGTAAGGAGATGTTCTATGATGATGAGTTCAGGGCTATTGCAGACGCGTTTCCGAACTTTACCTACCATGTCTCGCTTTCAAATCCTTTAGCCGGAGATAACTGGAACGGATTTACGGGTTTCATCCATACGGTGCTGTACGAGAACTATCTCAAGGATCATGAAGAACCCGAAGAGATCGAGTACTACATGTGCGGTCCTCCGGTCATGGTTTCTTCTGTAGAAACAATGCTTTACAATCTGGGGGTGGAGAAAGAGATGATATCGTACGATGAGTTTTCCTGATAAAGCCATTTTGGAAGTAAGCGGTTTACAGGGCTCGTAAGCGGTATGTCTTACAGCATGGTTTTTCGTTTTTTCATCGTATTCTTGGTTCTGACGTTCAGTTTCAGGCTTCCGGTTTCTTGCCTGCTTTTTTCGGTACAATGATTACCGGAATGCCGGAATCGCTTACCACTCCCGAACAGACGGTGCCGACGATAAGCTGGTAGAGGGTCTTGTGCCCATGTGAGCCGAGCAGAATAAAGTCGGCTTGCTCTTTTTCGGCATGTTCGATGATTGTTTTGGCGGCATTTCCATGTACGATCGATAAAGATGTTTCTATCCCCTCTTTGTCGAGGAGGTCGGCGATGTTCTGCAGTTTCTTGAAGTTCTTATGATGGAGTATCGGTACGGCATCGCCTTCTTCGGATGAATCGGGTTCATGGTAGTATTTTTGCGGGGGCTGGTAGTGGGGTTCGATCGTCGGATGAAACTCGATGTCCTGCTTATCCTCGTCGATGACATGCAGCAGGGTGACGCTTGCCGATGAAGCGCAGACGAGTTTCCGTATGGCTGCAACAACATTGTCTGTTACATCTGAAAAATCCAGAGCTGCGAGTAGTTTCATGATCGCTCCCTGTGTTCGATATGCTACGATTCAGTATCGATTGTTAGTCTATGACGCCAGTAAATGGATCTACTGCGTTTTTCCCCGCATTGAAAGAGACTCGATGACCTGCTTCCGTTCTTCAGGAGTGTTAATGTTATGCAGGCTGCGGGGATCTTTTATTGAAAGGTAATGAATGCGAGAATCTTCGAGAAATGACCGCAAGGAATTGTTGCCCGTTGCATGCCGAAGGATAAGTGGCAACCTGCTTTTCGGTTCATATATTGTGCAGAGCGGTTCGGGTTTTCTTCCGGCATGATGGTATGCCGTTGCAAAAGAAAACGGGTTTCGTTCGACAACGAGTTCACCCAGAAGAGTGTGATCCAGAAATGGCAGGTCGCATGCCGTAACAAGCCATGAGGCCTCGGGAAAACGTTTTTGAGCGGAAAGCAGTCCTCCGAGAGGACCGATACCCAAGTAACTGTCAGGCACAAGGGGGATGCCATACTTGCTATATGAGTTCTGCTGATCGTATCGGCAGGACAGGTAAACCTCTTTGCAATGTTTCAACAGCATTGCTGCCGTGTGTTCGATCTGCACCTCTGTATGGTAGGTGAGAAGGGCTTTGTCCTCTCCCATTCGTTTGCTTTCCCCCCCTGCCAGCACCAGTCCGAACAGCTGCCGGTTACTGACCATGCCATGAAAAAAAGTGAGAATAAACTCGGCGATTTCTTCGGTGCGGTCCCGGTGAAATACAGGAAGACCGTATGCATCGGGAATCGATGCCGGATCGGGAGCTATCAGTGCGATAACATTTTTCAGCGTTTTTTTTCCGAGCAGATCAAGTATCCTGTGATCGCGATCAACGACAACCAGTTTCGGTAAAGGGAGTTCCTTCAAGCCCTCGACAAGGAGAAAATCAGCGTGAAGCAGTCCTGTTTTTTCCAGGAGAGGATCAGAACCGGCATTACTGACCAGAGCGTGTCTTTCAGGGTCGGACAGCATTACTGTTGTCGCTCCGGATTGACTCACGACGAAAGAGTCCTTACCCTCACGGTCGATATCGAAACGGTGGCAGCCATGCTTATAGTATCCGACTGAATAGCTTTTGCTGAACAGAGAGACAAGACGGGATATCAGCGTTGTTTTCCCTGAGTTGGAAAATCCACAAAACGCTATTTCAAATGGGTGAAATGTAACATCCGGCGTAATGTTCATGCAGACATTCCTTTAGCGCCACGTTTTGGACTCTTTCCCTCGGGTCGCAGGGAACTCTTCAACCGGCCAACGGGTTTTATTAGCTTTCAAGCATGTTATACCTGCGGCTGACGGCGCTGGATTTGTTGCTGGATCAAGAGAAAAAGTGCTGCAACAACGCCGGGAACCCAGAATAGAGCTGTTAAAAGTCCCACAAGCATAATCGTTCCCACTTCTCTGTCAAGAATGGCGGCTGGGGGGCAGATGACGGCAAGGATCCATTTACGAATATCTATCATGGTATTCTCCGGGTTAATGGTTATTTTTTCCAAAATTTAATACTTCTCGGTGCAACAAGCAATGGTAAATGCGTTATTCTCTGTGAAATAGCCGAGGGGTTATCTGTGTTCTTGCATATTAGCGGTAAAATTTTAAATTACTACCCCCCGGTCGTGGAAATACTGGAAAGTGCGTTGATCATATTCAGAGATATCGATTCTGGATTTTTAACATAAACAAGATATAGTTTGCATAAGAAATTTCATCCTGAGATGGTTTCGGATGATTTCAATCAGGTCCTTGAGGAACCGAACTTTAATAATCCGAATACCTCTCCAGACCCACCAAGTCCTTACGCTGACCTTGAGAAAAGGTATCGAAAGAACAAATTCAACAAGAAAAAAAACTACTATCCCGAACTTTTCGGTACTCAGGGGGTGGATCTGTCGGAAAGGCCGAGCAATTCAGGAAACAAGGTCAGGAAAAAAAAGGCTTCAAAGCCTAAAAGAAAGCCCTCATCCAAAGCCAACCGCCTCAGACAGGGAAAGCAGAATCCTAACACTTAAGACTGTATCAACTTTTGGTGTAGTACATTGTCAGGCTGAAAAGATTGGCTGGAAACGAAGGATTGTATTTGAAATCTTCTCTCAATACTTTTAGCTTTTCATGAGAAGAGGAATTTCCATTTCCATTTATAAATAACCGCAACATGTTGCTTATTAATCGTTTTATTGGCCTTATTGAGGATCATGCCGAATCACTTTCGATCAAGTGGGTCGAAGAGGTGCGTTCCAATTCGCTGACCGGCGGTTACGCGAAGTTATCGAAAAAAGATCTACATGACAGTGTCTTTGGCCGTTTCAGAAAACTCGGAACATGGGTGGCGAAGCAGGAAAATATCGATACGGAGATCGCCCAGAACTTCTGTGAAATAGGTGAAGCGCGTGCTCAAGCCGGTATAAGGTCCAGTGAAATGGTGTACTCCCTTATTCTCGAGCGGGACATGCTGTTCCAGTACATCAAGGATCAAGGCATTATTACGGAAGGCATCGATCTCAACCGTGCCCTTCAGTTTGGCGAACAGCTTAACTATTTCTACGACAAGGCTATTTACTTCGCTCTTGTCGGTTATGAACGGGTTGCCTGTTCAGCTGAAACTACCGATGGAGACAGTGAGTTCAAAAAGACGGTCGAGGGCTTCAAGCACTGGTTGATTCGGGAGTGATCCGCATTTTCAATACAAAATTATTCAGGGGCTCCGTGAGCCCCTTTTTATGTTACACCATTTCTTGGAAATTCATGCCCACCGGGGAGCCCGCTCGTTTTTTCCGGAAAACACCATTCCTGCGTTTTTAAAGGCTGTTGAACTTGGGGTAGAGGCAATCGAGCTCGATCTCTGTGTTTCCGGAGATAACCAGGTGGTTGTTTCCCACGATCCCTATATGCAGGCCGGGCTTTGTACTGCACCAAATGGCAGGGTGTTGACAAAGAGCGATGAAAAGCGGTACTTGCTCTATACCATGAAGTATGCTGATATTGTCCGTTTTGACTGCGGACGGCCTTCAGCTGAATTTCCCGGTCAGCAAGAAATTTCCGCAGTGAAACCGCTGTTAGCCGATGTTTTCCGTCTGGTTGAGCGTTATGGTAAAGAATTGTGTGAGGAGCGCGGAATGATTTACAATCTTGAGGTGAAGTCCCGGATAGATGGTGATGGTGTCAGGCACCCTGCACCCGGTGAGTATGCAGAGCTTGTTGCCGCTGTTATTGAACAATCGGGTGTTGCTTCACGTACCAGAGTGCAATCGTTCGATGCTCGAATCATCGAGGAGATAGGGAAGTTTTTACCGTCACTCGCTCTCGGGCTGCTGGTCGGGATGGGACAGGATCCGGAAACAGAACTCGACAAGCTAAGGTTTAAACCGGATTACCTCAACCCGTTTTTCCCGATGGTTGACGCTACCCTTGTCAAGAAACTTCATGACCGGGATATCGGCATTGTTCCCTGGACGGTAAATTCACCTGAAGAGATGAAAGCGCTGGCGGCTATGGGGGTTGACGGCATTATTACCGATTGCCCTGAGCGTGCTGTGGAGGTTTTACATGAATGAAGCAAGGGAAAAGATGCCGGCGCTGGTAGACCGCTATAACCGTGGCGTTCGGTATGTGCGTGTTTCGGTGACCTCGCGCTGTAACCTTCGTTGTGTCTACTGCATGCGTGAAGAGCATTGTGATCGGACTGTGGTGGCTGAAGAACTTGATTATCAGGAGATTTGCCGGATAATCGAAGCGCTGGCAGCATTGGGTGTCAGAAAAGTCCGCTTTACAGGGGGTGAGCCTCTCTTGCGTGACGATATCGTCGATCTGGTGCGTTATGCAAAGGCTGTAGACGGAATAGAAACTGTCGTGCTGACTACAAACGGTGTCTTGCTCGGTCAATATCTCGACAGGTTTCTCGAAGCCGGTCTCGACGGTATCAATTTCAGCCTCGATACCTTTGATGAAGACCGTTACAAAGCGATTACCAGAAGAAACCTTTTAGCGGATGTTCTGGGAAATCTCGAATCATTGCTTCGCCATGCCGATATGCTGCAAGTGAAGATCAACGTGTTGTTACTGCGAGGCATCAACTCCGGTGAACTCGGCAGGTTTGCCGATCTGACTCGCCAATGGCCGGTTACCGTCCGGTTTATGGAGCTGATGCCTTTTGACGATCATCAGATATGGCGTACGGGGAAGTTCATGGGAGCGGACAAGATACTGGAGGTGCTCAGTGACCTATACCCGGCTCTGGAGTCTACACAAGGGCACGCTACAGAACATTTCAGCTTTCATCTGCCGGGAAGCCGGGGGAAAATCGCTATTATTCCGGCATTTACCCGTAATTTCTGTAGCCAATGCAACCGTTTGCGGATCACATCGTCCGGCAGAATCATGAGCTGCCTTTATGCCAAGAATGGTGTCGATATACTTGCTGCTTTACGCGACGGTGCCGATAACGAGCAGCTTGAAGCTCTCTTTCAGAAGGCTCTCGATATGAAGCCGAGAGATGGGAGAGAGGCTGGAGGAAAGGCTCCGAGAACCAGCATGTCGGAAATAGGGGGATAAATAGCGGTGAATGGGCGTTACTGTTGTACGCGGTTACGGTTTTCCAGGGGCAGAAAGAGCAGAATAACAACAAATCAACAAATGGACAGACATGCCAGAGTTTTCGCATCTCGATGAGGATGGCAACGTAAAGATGGTCGATATATCGATGAAGCCCGGTACCATGCGTACGGCTCGTGCTTCGGGGTACATCACCATGAAGCCTGAAACCCTGCTTCTTTTGAAAGAGAACGACTTGCCGAAAGGCAATGTGCTGGTCACCGCCAAGATTGCAGGCATACAGGCGGCCAAAAGGACGTCCGGTCTTGTGCCGCTTTGTCATCAGCTCAATCTTGCCTGGATCGATATCGATTTTACCCTTGAAGCCGATCGCATCGCAATTGCGGCAACGGTGAAAACCAAAGAAGCGACCGGTGTTGAAATGGAGGCATTGACAGCCGTGACGGTTGCGGCACTTACTGTTTACGACATGTGCAAGGCGGTTGACAAGTCCATGGAGATCGGGGGCGTCAAGCTTGAGATGAAGACTGGGGGAAAAAGTGGGGTATCGACCGTTTACAGGCCTCGTACAGCCATACTTGTGGTTTCGGATTCCATTGCTGCCGGTAGATCGGTGGACAAGTCCGGCCAGATATTGAGAGAAGGATTCGAGCAGGCGGGCTGCCCCGTTGAAGGATGCAGGATCGTGGCTGACGAGCCGGCCGATATAGCTGCTGTTGTAGAGGAATGGGTTCGGGAAGAGCTTGAGTTGGTGATTACCTGTGGAGGAACCGGGCTTGGCCCGAGAGATGTGACTGTCGAAACACTGCTGCCGAAATTTACGAGAAGGCTGCCCGGTGTCGAACAGGCGCTTTTTCAGTGGGGCCAGGGTAAGATAAAAACGGCAATGCTCTCCCGGCTGGCAGCCGGTACGATTGGGGCCTCGGTTGTTATCTGTCTGCCCGGAAGCGTGGGCGCGGCGAAAGATGCTCTCGAAGTTCTTGTGCCGGTACTGTTCCATGCATTCGAGATGATGCAGGGGGAGGGCCACAAATGATAACCGTCAAGGAAGCACATGAGAGGATCGCCGTTTCGGTTAAAAAACTGCCGGTAGAGGAAAAACCCCTGAACTCGGCTCAGGGGCAGGTGCTTGCAGAAGATATTTGCGCGGGGTTTCAACTGCCGCGTTTCGACAATGCAGCCATGGATGGGTTTGCCGTGCAATGGGAGGATATACGCGATGCCTCGCAAGAGCATCCTGCGGTACTGAAGGTAACCGAGGAGATAGCTGCCGGTGCACAGCCCGGACTACCGGTTGTTGCGGGAAGCTGCGCCCAGATCATGACGGGAGCTCCGATGCCGAAAGGTGCCGATACGGTAGTTATCTTCGAGCACACAAGCGGATTTGGAGGTTCGGAGGTCAAGGTCTTCAAGGCGCCCGAGTTTTGTGCCAATGTGCGCTATGCAGGGGAAGAGGTCCGGCCGGGAGAGGTGCTTTTGAAGCGAGGTGAGCGCTTGACTCCCGCTGAGCTTGGAGTGCTTGCAGCGTTCGGCAGATCGGTTGTTCCTGTCTATCGCCGTCCCAGGATCGGAATCATTACGGTCGGTGATGAACTTCGCAGCCCGGGGGAGCGGCTTGAAGGAGCGGCTATCTATAACAGTAACGGTTATTCACTCGGTTCCTGCGCTATAGCGGCAGGGGCTCAAATCTCCGGACAGTGGCAGGTTCCCGATGATGTCGCTGTTATTCGCGAGGCCCTTGTGGAGGCACTGTCGGCCAGCGATCTGCTCGTCACCGCTGGTGGGATTTCGACCGGGGAGTATGATTACATGCAGGAGCTGCTTACCGGTCTTGGCATAGAGCAGGAGTTCTGGAAGGTTGTCCAGAAACCGGGCAAGCCTTTCTTTTTCGGTAAGGGAGACGATGGAAAAATGGTTTTCGGGCTGCCGGGCAATCCTGTCTCGGCGCTGGTATGTTTTCTCGAATACTGTATGCCGACGCTTTCAGCCATGCAGAACAGCGGGTATCACGGAAAAATAGAAGCTGAGCTGGTAGAGCCGTTTCCTGCCGATAAAAAACGGTACCGTTTTCTGTTCGGCAGGATATGGCAGAAAAAGGGCAGGCTTTTTTGCAAGGTCAGCCCGAAAATCGAGTCGCATATGATCACTTCGCTGGTCGGTGCGAATTGCCTGATCGAAGCTCCGGCTTCCTTGCAGCCGTTGTCTGCCGGAAATGCCGTTACCTGTAATGTATTGCCCTGGAGCTCCCTCGATGAATAAGGGTGGCTTGAAATGCCTGAAACAGTTTTTCAGGATGCTTTGCCGAACGGTTTCAAATGAGATTTCTTCACTATGGACATAACCGTAAAATGTTTTGCAGCCGCACGTGATGTTCTCGCCCGCGGTGAGTTTCATATGGAAGTTCCCGAAGGAACAACCATCGAGGTAGCGGAACAGGAAATCAGGAAACTTTCTGCACAGCTTGCCGAAATGCCATTCATGCTCGCTCTCAATATGGAGTATCCTGCAGAAGGTACCCTGGTGAAAGAGGGGGATGAACTGGCGATTATTCCACCAGTCAGCGGAGGGTAGTCATGGTATCGGTGAGCGTAAGCGGAAAACGAATCGACGGCTGGAGCTTCGATCTCCAGCCCGATCCTCGGGTTGGGGCCGAACTGGTTTTTAACGGACAGGTTCGAGGTATTGAAAAGGATGAGAAGATCGGGGCGCTTGTGTATGAGCAGTATGAGGGAATGGCGCAGAAAGAACTTGAAAAAATCGGCAGAGAGGCCGTTCAAAGGTTCGGTATCATCGATATCCACTGCGTTCATCGTATTGGAACCATTCCGGTAGGAGAAGCTGCGATTGTCGTTTTGATTCGTTCGGTGCACCGCCACGAAGCATTCGACGCCATGAGCTGGTTCATGGATGAGCTCAAGAAGTCCGTTCCGATCTGGAAGGTCGGGAGCGTACAGTAGTTGAGAGGGTGTTGCACTTCTGCCGTAGGTTTTCGAGTTCTTCTGCATCGGGTTCGCCGGGTGCGAACTCCAGTCTGTCGAGTTCATCGAGCAAAACAAGCAGCTTTGCCAAAAAAGTGTCATCGACTCCCTGTTTTTCCATCGCCTGCGTCAGCTCCTTTCTTGTGAGACCCTGAACGTCGAAACCGTAACCTTGTTTGAGTATCGCAGATAGTTGTTCGCGAAGTTCCTGCGGCGAATGAGCGGGTTTCGGATTACTTTTGCCGATAATGAAGCGCCTTTTCAGCAGAAGATACAGCAAGACGACAACAACTATGAATGACAAGGTGAAGAGCAGGTTGTAGAAAACGGCTGGCACGTTTCTTTCAGGGCTTTTGTCCTGAGTGGTCGATGCTGCAGCGTCAGGGGCTTTCGCAGTCTTTTCAGCGGTTTCAGGCAAGATAGCCAGGGTGAGCTTGTTCGATTCTACAGTAACATAGGTTTTTCTTTCGGGATCGAACGACGTGAAGGAGAGCGGGGAAAACGTGAATGTGCCGGGTTTATCGGCTTTCAGAACAATCGTTTTCGTAAGGCGTTCGGGTGAGTCGGCGCTCGTCGGTTCGGCTATCGTTTCAAGCACTGAAAACCCTTCAGGCAATGACCATGGAAGAGCCGGAAAAGTCTTGAAATTCCCCGTACCGGTCAGGGTGCCCGTTAACTGCAGCGTCTTGCCGGCGTGGATGGTGTCCCTGTCTGCTGAAGCGGTGACGTCGAGTATCCCCACGGCACCGCTGAAACCCGAAGGTATCGGTTCAGGAAGGGGATTGACATCTATGGTTACTTCAGGAGCCATAAGAGCGAGAGAGTCATCCGGTTCCGGAGGGGAGTCGATGGAAAGGCTTTTCGGAATGATGCACAAGATGCTGTAGCCGGTTATGCTGAATCTGCCGGCTTGAAGGGGAACAAGCGTCATCTGTTTGATGACGGCGTTTCTGTAGAGTGTATCCCCGATGCGTTGTGGTCTGCTGGGGATCAGTTTCCCCAAAGCAGTTTCTTCAACCCATATTCCTTCCTGTGAGGGTTCGGCGGTGTCCAGGATTTTCGGAGCGATTCCTGTGAAGCTGAGCGTATAGGTAAGCTCTACCGCTTCTCCGGTGAACGGTTTGTCGTTGCTGATATGTGCGGTGAGGAACAGCTCCTTTTCCTCATTGTCTGTGCGGCTGGTTGCCGAACTGCTGCCGGTTCGGATGACGCAAAGCAGCAGCAGCAGAATGAGCCCCCTGTATACCAGCGGTTTCACGGTTTCAGGCTATTGTTTCAGTTCAACCGACCGTTGTGCAGCAGCTGTTACGGTATCGATCATTGCTTGCCGGACATTGTGGGCTTCCATCTGGTGCAGCCCGGCCTCGGTTGTTCCGCCCGGTGTGGTAACGTCTTTGATGAGTGCCGCAGGTTTTTTTTGGCTTTCGAGCACCAGTTTTGCAGCTCCGAGCATGGTTTGTGCACTGAGGGTTACGGCCTCATCGTCTGAAAGACCGCATTGTTTCCCCCCTTCGGCCAGTGCGTCGATGATGTGAAACATGTAAGCGGGACCGCTGCCCGAGACGGCAGTGGCGGCATCCATATGTATTTCATCGAGTACCGCTACCTTGCCGATTGCACTGAAAATCTTTTCCGCTTGAGCGAGATCTGCATCGGTAGCGCATTTTCCCCTGCTGACCACCGTCATACCTTCTCCCACGAATGCCGGAGTGTTCGGCATTACACGAATGACATGCATCTCCTCGAGGGAGCGTGTCCTAATGAACTCCGAGGTAATACCGGCAGCGACGCTTATGAGAAGCTGGTCCGGCCTGAGCTCGCGGCGAAGCTCTTCGAGCACGGTTTCTATCTGATAGGGTTTTACCGCAAGGACGATGCAGTTGGCCGATTGTACAAGCTCGCTCATGGAATTTTTCCGGGTGATGCCGAACTCCTTGCAGACCGCATCGGCAACTGCCGGATCTTTATCGTATCCTGAAATTTCATTGTTATTGTCACGCACGAGTCCTGCAATGAGGGCTTTTGCGATTCTTCCGGTTCCGATAAAACCGATTGTTATTGTGTGCATGTTCTTGTTCGATTTATTTGAAGCGCAGTTTAAAAACAAGGATCACCAGCATGAGCACGAAGGTTATACCGTTTGCGATCATCATCGGCAGACTGTGGTTCGCATAGCCGTAGCAAAACCAGAGAAAAACACCGAAAGTCATTAAGAGCGCCCATAGCAGGCTGATGTCCCGTGTTTTTTTTGAACGGAAAACTTTCAATGCCTGAGGGAGAAAGGCAAGGGTGGTTAAAAACCCGGCAGCATACCCTATATATTCAATCTCCTGCATATATATCGTTGTCATTGCGTTTGGCGTCTTTGCAAAAAGAAGATACGAATGGCTCGGGGATTTACCCACCGGCGATAGTATGGTTTTTCAGGACGTATTATTTCATGCAGGATACTACATTATACAATCTTGTCATATCCCGGATTTCCACTACCAAAAATGGGTTTATGAACATAGTGAACCGCCATTTTCTTACCATTGCACTGTCGGCATCGGTCATTGCTCTGGTTCTACCTGTTTCGTTTCTCTGGGTCAAGCCGTTGATACCATTCTTGCTTGGACTCATCATGTTCGGAATGGGAACGACGATCCGGCTCCATGATTTCAAGGATGTCTGGGAAAAAAGGCGTGTTGTTTTCCTCGTTGCGCTGTTGCAGTTCACCCTCATGCCAGGACTTGGCGTGATCATCAGCCGCCTGCTGTCACTGCCTGAGGAGGTCATGATCGGCATGGTGCTTGTCGGTAGCTGTCCTGGAGGAACCGCATCCAATGTCATCGTCTATCTTGCCAGAGGCAATGTTGCTCTTTCTGTAACCATGACCATGTTTTCAACAGTGCTTGCGCCGCTGCTTACTCCCGGGATAATTTTTCTGCTCTTGAACAGATCGGTCGACATTTCCTTTATGGCACTGTTTCTATCGGTTTTTCAGATTGTTGCCATCCCCCTTGCTGCAGGGTTGTTAGTGAGGCATTTTTTTTCGGGCATTGTTACCCGATACAGTGATATTCTGCCAGCAGTGTCAGTTGTTTCGATCACGTTGATCATAGCCTGTGTTATGGCTCTGAATGCAGACAAGGTTATGAGCTTGCCGCTCGTGGTGGCTGCGGCTGTCATGATGCATAACATGCTCGGTCTCGCGGCAGGGTACGGGGCGGCGAAGCTGTTGTCCTGTAACCGTGTTGATCGTCGGACTGTTGCGGTAGAGATCGGTATGCAGAATTCCGGACTCGGCGTGGCACTTGCCAACCAGTTTTTTCAACCATTGAGTGCGTTACCGGGAGCACTGTTCAGCCTCTGGCACAATCTCTCCGGAATTGTGCTCGCGAAATATTGGGCGAGAGAAAAGAGAGAGCGCTGAGGGCAGGAGTTGTGAAATTGCTTTTCAAGCAGTACATTTTTTCTTGTAGAGCCGTGAAAGTGCGTCACGGCTGATTGTTTTGTAACATTCCGGAACACGGTGAAAATCCGTGGCGGTCCCGCCGCTGTAATCGGGGACTGAACCTGCACGAGACCTGAAAGATGGTGGTCACTGTTCCGAACTATCGGGATGGGAAGGCTTGCAGGCTAAGGATGATCCGAAAGTCAGAAGACCTGTTACATGACAATGACATAGAGCACGAAACCCGATGGTAAAGGGCTTCGCTCCATCTTCGATAAGGTGGAACGAAGCCCTTTTTCTTTTTATAAAAAAAAGAGAACAACAATGAAACAACATGAGACGACACAGAAGAACAAGACGATCATCCTTGCCAGACGTAAGCGCTGCACTGCGAAAGGTACCGGACTTTCCCACTACATTTTGATCGAGAAACCTTCTGAAAAAAAGGAGCGCGGAAAAACAGTATGAAGACAGGACGTACAAAAACAGCTGCATCATCACAAGGCAGATGGGCCAATTCCGGTAATGGAATCGAGCTCTATCCGGTGGACATCGATCATCCCGTGTTTACGGCTGTGGTCTCTCCCGATACAGCGTTCTGGGCTCTTGTTGACAAATCCGAATTGGCCGGAGTGTTTTCTGACGATCATTCTCTGTATCGGGAATATCGCCAGAAAGCGGAGGTGTTTGAACATGAAATGAACGCTCTGCGTTCGGGACAAAAACCTTCTGCGGTTTACGTTAACCCTACGGAACGCTGTAACCTCGACTGTTCATACTGCTATATTCCCGGGGAGATGCGCAAGGATGGCCGTGATATGCCGAAGGAGGAGCTGATCGATGCATTGGGACGTATGAAACGGTATTTCAGGAGGAACACGCCTGAGGATTACAAGCCTGAGGTGATTTTTCACGGGTCCGAGCCGATGTTGAACCGTGAAGCGGTTTTTACAGCTATCGACTATTTCAGTGATGATTTCCGGTTCGGCGTGCAAACAAACGGGACGTTACTTGACAGGGAGTCGGCTGATTTTCTGATGTCGAGAGGGGTGGGTATAGGCTTTTCCCTCGATGCACCCGAGGCGTTGCTTGCTTCGAGGACGCGTAAGACCTGGTCGGGAGACGGGGTCTATGACTCCGTCGTTCAGGCGATAGAGCTTGTCAAGGGGTATGACAGGTATAGTGTCATTTGTACCGTGACGAAAGAAAATATGGCGGCTTTGGTCGATATGGTTGATTTCTTTCACGCCATGGAGGTTCCGGTATGCATGCTCAATCCTGTGCGGTGTACCAGAGTGGGCGGGCGGATGATGAAGCCGGATGATGCCGCAATGGCAAATTACTACCTGAAAGCACTCGATCGCACCCACGAGCTGTATCGTGAGACAGGCAGGAAACTGGTTGTCGCGAATTTCGCCAATATTCTGCTTGCCGTTCTTGCTCCGACAGCAAGAAAGCTCATGTGTGATATTTCACCCTGTGGCGGAGGGCGTTGTTTTGTCGCCCTGTCGGCGAAAGGAGATCTTTTTCCCTGCAGTGAGTTTGTCGGACTTCCGGAGTTCAATGGGGGCAGTGTGTTTCATGAGGATATCGACGACGTGCTTGAAAAAGCACCTTTCCGGAAAGTAACCGGTAGAATGGTCGAGGATATCGAGCCCTGCAACCGTTGTGCGATTCGTCATTTTTGCGGATCGCCCTGCCCTGCTGAAGCATACAGTCTGCATGGAACCATGCAGAGTCCCGGAGCATTTTGTGAACTGTATGAAGAACAGGTTCGCTATGCCATGCGGTTGATCGCCGATGGAAAGGCGGATGATTTTCTCGAAGACAACTGGGAAAACAGTGTGGAGACGGTGTTTGATCTTGCGCTTTCTTCTCCAGCGTGATTGCAGAGGGTGAGCCGGCGTGGATAAAAAAAAGCGGGTGCGCCAGGAGGCAGCCCGCTTTTTTCAAGATGTTCTGAAAGAACCTTGATATTAGAGAACCTGTTTGACCATATAGGCAACGGCATCACCTACCTGCTTGTCGGTGAGGTCAGGATTGCCGCCCCGTGCCGGCATGTTGCCTTCAGCGGTATAGCCATTGATTGATTTTTCTACAAGAGTTCCCATTCCCTGTCCAAGACGAGCAGTCCAGCTTGCTTTGTCTCCGGTTTTCGGTGCCTGCAGGATTCCGTTTGCATGACAGGCGGCACAGCTTGCATCATGGACGGATTTGCCATTTGCAAGGTCGTATTTGGCTAAATCTTCAGCTGTAACTCCGGCAAGTGCATCGAGACCGAAAGAAAGCACAGCAGCTGCGCAAAGGGTGAAAGCGGAAATCAGTCGTCTCATGTGTTTCTCCTTGACAACGTTGGACTGTTAAAAAAAACAAAAAAACGGGCGCTTTTCTGCGCCCGTTGTAGTGATATATCAAGAAATTGCTTATTTGGCACTTTCGTTTACCATGTAAGCAACTGAATTGGCAACTTCCTCATCGGTAAGAGCGTCATTACCACCTCTTGCCGGCATGCTGCCTTCAGCAATGTAACCCTCGATCGACTTCTTGATCAAAGTGTCCATGCCCTGTTCGATGCGTGCGCTCCATGCAGAAACATCGCCTGTTTTCGGTGAGCTGAGCACGCCTTCAGCATGACAGCTTGCACAGTTTGCTTCATAGATCTCTTTGCCGTTTGCAAGATCGTAGCCGCTGACAAGCTCGCTTGCTGCTCCACCTTCAGCAGGTGCCTCTGCTGAAGGTTCCTGTGCGCCGCCACAACCGATGAAGAAAATGCTGCAAAGTGCCGCTACCGGTAGGATTTTTTTCATGTTGTTCTCCTTCGTTCGTAATGATATAAGTGTGCTGATATGTTTTTTTTTGAAAACAGGTAGGAAAAATACAAAAGTTAGCGATAAAAACATTCATTTCTTAACTGAAAAAGTTTTAGGGCCTTTTCTGTCAAGGTGTTGCGTGTCCTGATAGAGAGAGGCTTATCTGTTTTTTCAGGTCATGGCGCGAAAGAGCGTACAAGTGTGTATAGAACAGATTGAACAACAGCACCGCAGCTTTTGCGCTTGGAGCGGAAACACCACGCAAAAAAGAGTTTTTGACCGTAAAGATGTCAGCTGTCAGTCGTGAATAGCTTTCTACAAAATCAGGGAGCGTTATGTGTTTCGGCATGTAGAGCATCTCCTGCCCGAACGTATAGCGATAGGCGGAGAGATCTTCTGCATCGAACAGCAATCGGCCTTCCTCTTTGAGACGTTCGAAAACCCTTGTTCCGGGATTTGGCCGCAGGATGTTAATGCCGGGAACGTCCAGCTTGGTCATGCGTATGAAATCCAGGATCGCTGCCGGAGTTGCCAGCGTATCACCGTCCAGCCCGTAAATGAAGCTTCCGTACAGACTGATGCATGCCTTGCGGATATTGATGATTGCCTCTGCGAGTTCGGTAGAGCGGTTCTGTGTTTTGTTATGGCTTTCCCGGCTTTCGGGCTCGATGCTTTCAATACCGACAAGTAACGCCTGACATCCTGACCGGGCAAAGGTTTCAAGCAAGCGGGGTTGTTTACCGAGCATTGTTGTGGCCTGTCCGAACCAGGTGATGTTGAGCGGAATGAGTTGGCGGAACAGTTCCTGTGCGTATTCTTCGTGTGCGTTGATGGAGTCGTCGACGAAAAAAAATATCCTGTTATCGTGTTCGCTGAAACGGCGTACCTCGTCAACAATGTTCTTTACGGTTCTTCTTCGGTGCCGGTTGCCGTTGAGGATATGAACATTGCAGAAATCACAACTGTAGGGGCAACCCCGGCCGGTTTGGATGATATTCGTTGTGAAATACCGTTTCTTATCGAGCAGTCGGGAGTTGATGGGGCGGTTGAGTGAAAGATCGGGAAAATTTTCAGGAACATAGCTCTTTTTCGTGGTCCCGTTTTTGAGATCTTCAAGGACAGTCTTCCACGTATCGTCGGCCTCACCTTGAACAAGGATATCTGCATGCTTGCTGCAGGCGTCGGGAAACAAGGTTGCATGGGCTCCGCCAAGAGCCACTTTGTAACCTTTCGCTCTCAATCTGTCGGCGAGGTTGAACGCTTTCGACGCCATACCTGTCTGAACACTTATCCCGATGAGGTCCCAGGAAGTATCAAGCGGTAATTTTTCGAAACGAAGGTCGCAAATGGTTTGCTCGACACCTTGCACATCGATGGAGGCGAGGATCATGAGCGCCAGGGGAGGGATGGCAAACTGTGTCTGTTTTATCAGGTTGCGAACCGCTCTGTCAAACCATTCTTTTGCTTTATGTTTCGATTGTTCTTCAAAAAGCGACCTGGCCCCGTCGACGCCGCTGTCGGAGGCAAGAAACACCAGCAGTACCTTTTTACTGTTACTCATTCCTGTTACCAGTCCTTGTTTGAGCCACCCGGTTTCGCTCGGTCTGCATTGCGATATCTTTGTCGCAATACGGTTTGTTCTTCCTCTACGGCCTGCTCGAGAATATTTGCTACGATATCATTTCCGATGCTGGATTTTCCGGTATCGGGATCGCTGTTTTTTCCTGTGGCTGGCGGGGGAGCCTGCTGTTTCAACAAGCGAAGAATGATTTCATAGTTGACCTTGCTTTCCTGGTCATCGGGATTTAACAAAAGAGCCGCCCGGTACTCCATGAGAGCGGCTTTCAGGAGTGTTTTTTTCTCGATGCTTTTGTTTACGGGCAATGCAAGCTGGGCGTGTGCATTGCCGGCATTGAAATGGGCGTCGGCTCTGAATTTTTCGGGAAGACCCGGTGTTTCGGCTATCTCATGAAACAGCGCGGCTGCATCTGCATGATGCAGTGTCTGAAACAGCGTGTTACCGAGGTTGAAGGCGGCGATAATGCCGTTACGGCTTTGTGGTTCGCGTTCGATAACGCTTTTGTAGAGTCCACCAGCCTCGTTGTAGCGACCTGCGTTAAAATGCTCGTTCGCGGCTTTTACTTTTGCATGGTCCGCTCCCGCATCTGAAAGAGAAATACAGGTCATGGCGATGACCAGTGGAGCCGGTAGATACCAGTGTATCATAACACCATCCGTAGTACTTCATCTATCCATCATTTCGGTAAACAGATTGAAGAGGTAGTGTGAATCATGCGGACCGGGCGCTGCTTCTGGATGATACTGTACGGAAAAACAGGGCAGTTCACGGTGCCGGACGCCTTCAACCGTGTTATCGTATAGGTTAAGATGAGTAAGTTCGAGTTCTTCGGGCAGCGAGTCCATCTCCACGGCAAAACCATGGTTTTGGGATGTGATCTCGATGGATTTTGTCGAAAGGCGCTTTACCGGGTGATTGCTGCCATGATGACCGAACTTCAGCTTGTATGTTTTGGCTCCGAAAGCCAGTGAAAGAAGCTGGTGACCCAGGCAGATACCGAATATCGGCAGTTGGCCAGAAGGGTTGTCCTGCCGGGTAAGGTCTTTGATGGTATCGACCGCATAGGTTACAGCGAACGGATCACCGGGACCGTTTGAAAGAAATACTCCGTCCGGGTTCAGCTTGAAGATCTCATCGGCAGAGGTCTTTGCGTTGAGCACGGTAACTTTGCATCCGGCGTCCTGCAGCATTCTGAGGATGTTTCGTTTGATGCCGTAATCAAAGGCAACGACGTGGTATTTTGCGTCAGGGCAGTCAACCGTGTAATTCCGGGCGGTACTGACCTTTTTAACCAAATCGAGTCCGGTCATTTCAGGGGTTTGCAGGGCTTTTTCCTGCAGACTTTTTTCATCATGGTCAATCGTGGAGATGAACCCTCGCATGGCGCCTTTTTCCCGTATTTCACGGACCAGTCTTCTGGTGTCGATACCGGCAAGGCCCATAACCTTTGATTCTTTCAGGTAATCGTCAAGGCTTGATGTCGCTGCGAAATTGCTGTGCAGGTTGGACGCTTCGCGAACGATAAGGGCCGATGCCCAGATTTTATCGGACTCGCCGTCGCTCTGGTTGACCCCGTAATTGCCTATCAGAGGATACGTCATGACCACCATCTGGCCTGCGTAAGAGGGATCGGTAATGATTTCCTGGTACCCGGTATGGGAAGTGTTGAAAACTACTTCTCCGGTGGCTTCGCCAACATGTCCGAACGCTATACCTTTATAGACGGAACCGTTTTCTAAAATCAATGTTGCCTTTGTGGACTGCATATATCTCGTTTAATCCTTACTGGTAAGTTTTTCGCCGGCTTCCTGTTTTTCAGTTGTTGCAATAGCGCTGCGGTCAAACTTTATTTTCAGGTTGTCGGCAACCTGAACTAAAACAGTTTTTTTCTCCGAATCGATCCCGGCTACGGTGCCATGGACACCGCCGATGGTAATGACCCTGTCTCCCCGCTTCAAACTTTCGAGTACCTTTTCGCGCTCTTTTTGTTTTTTCTGCTGCGGGCGAATGAGAAACAGGTAGAAAACAACGAAAATAAGGGCTAACGGTATGAGCTGAACAAACATGTTGGGGGTTTCGCCTCCACTTGGAGGAGCGAAAAGAAGTAAAGATGATATGAAAGTGTGCATGGTATCGTAATAAAAATTGAAAAACTTCAGCTCCAAAAGCCGAAAGATAACGTATTCAGCCAACTAATTCAATGAGAAGTTTGGACACTCGATATGGAAACCTCCAAAGCAAGCCGGTTCCGAAAGCCGGAGAAACAACTCAAGAGTATTCAAAGCTTGCGAAAGGTGCGACATCGTAGTTGTTCGGTTTGACGAGTCCTCGGGAAAGTTTCAGGCTGGCGAGCGTGGCTATCATTGCTGCGTTGTCGGTTGAATACACCGCTTTGGGAACGAAGAGGCGTATACCGTGTTTTGCGCAAGAGGTTTCCATTTTGTGCCGCAAGCCTGAATTGGCGCTTACTCCACCGGCTACCGATATCGCTCCGATATTGTACTTCAAGGCGGCGGCAACGGTTTTTTCGACAAGGACACTGATAATTGCCTCCTGGATAGATGCCGCTATGTCGGGAAGATGCTGCTCGATGAATTCCGGCTCATGGTTGTTGATGTAGTTCAGCACGGATGTTTTCAGGCCTGAAAAACTGAAATCAAAATTGTCACGGTAGCTTTTACTGGTTCGAGATTGTGCGGTAAGCGCCCGTGGAAACGTGTGAAAATCCGCATTTCCTTCTTTCGACAGCTTGTCGATGAGCGGGCCTGCAGGATAGTCGAGACCGAGCATCTTTCCTGTTTTATCGAAGGCTTCGCCGGCAGCATCGTCGATGGTTCTGCCGATGACCCTATAGTGCAGATCGTTATCCACGACGCAAAGCATGGTGTGCCCTCCTGAAACGGTCAGGGAAATGAAATTATCCTCGGGGGCCTGATGTTCGGGATCTTCCTGTATAAAGCCGGAAAAGATGTGTGCCTCGATGTGGTTGACCGGGACAAGCGGCTTTTTCAATGCATAAGCAAGGCCTTGGGCGAAACAAAGGCCCACCATCACCGCGCCGATAAGGCCGGGACCGGCAGTTGCGGCTATGATATCGAGATCGTTTTTTTGTATATTAGCCTCGTTTACCGCACGGTCGACAATCGATACAATCAGCCGTTCATGTTCACGCGAGGCGAGTTCCGGAACAACACCGCCATATGCCTTGTGAATGAGCTGTGAGCTGATGATGTTCGATGCGACGCGGCCGTTTTTCAGAACGGCGGCCGACGTTTCATCGCAACTGGTTTCGATGCCGAGAATATTCATGTATTATCTTTTACTCCCATTGTAATATAAAAGTATGGCCAAAGAAGCTAACAATAATAAACCAAGGGTCAAGATAAAGTTTCTCAACTTGTTGCTGGTTATTCTCGGAGCAGACATTATTCTGCTCTTTGCTCCCGGGATTGGAATGCTTAATGCTTTTTTATCACTTGACGCATTTTTTAGTTGGGGGGCTCTTGTTGTGGGAATAATTCTCCTCGTTCTCGGTTTCAAAGATCTCTACCAGAAGCAATAGGCAGTTTCTCCCTCGCAACCATCACATGCAGGATCACAGGAATGAAACAAGACGCAGAGCTTCAGGAACTGGCGGGACAGATCACCGAAGCATCGGCTTTTCTGAACAGGGCGGCAGAGTTGCTTGCAGAACGTGTTGTCGGTCAGAACAAGGTTCTCGAGAGGGTATTTATCGCCTTGCTGGCAAACGGTCATGTTTTACTGGAAGGGGTCCCCGGACTGGCAAAAACGCTTATTGTCAGAACCTTCGCTTCGGCAATGAACCTCGCTTACCGGCGCATACAGTTCACGCCCGATATGCTTCCGGCCGATCTTGTGGGCACCATGGTCTATAATCCCAAAGAGATGGTGTTTTATCCTCGGAAAGGCCCGGTGTTTGCCAATATCATACTGGCTGACGAAATAAACCGTTCACCGGCAAAAGTGCAGTCGGCGTTGCTCGAGTCCATGCAGGAGCGTCAGGTAACCATCGGCGACCAGTCGTTCATGCTTCCGGAACCCTTTATGGTGCTTGCTACGCAGAATCCCGTAGAGCATGAGGGGACTTATCTTTTGCCCGAAGCTCAGCTTGACCGTTTCATGATGAAGGTGCTGGTCGAGTATCCTTCCTATGACGAGGAGCTTGAAATCATGCAGCGCTCGGCAAAAACCGCACTGCTTCCCGATGTGTCTCCTGTTGTTGACCGGTATGAGATTCAGAAAGCGAGGACATTGATCGACCTTATCTATGTCGATGTGAGGGTGCAGCGCTACATAGTCGACCTTGTCACCGCATCGAGAGACCCGGTAGCTGCGGGACTGCAGTCGCTTGAAGAGATGATCGAATACGGGGCGTCACCGAGGGCATCCATTTTTCTGTTACTTGCCGCAAAAGCGCACGCTTTTTTGCGTCAGAGAGCCTACATAACACCCGAGGACGTCAAGGAAGTGGCGTTCGATGTACTGCGCCACCGCATTCGCCCCACATATGAAGCCGAAGCCGATAACGTGCACCCGGAAGACTGCATCCGCCAGATACTCGCCCATGTGAAAGTACCATAAGGCAGTGATTGATGAGTTCTGGTGTAAGAAAGTGTTGCATCTCAGGTGCGGAATCACAGCAAGAGTGGATTCACATTGATTCAGGAAACCTATTTTCTATCCATTACCCATTACCCATTACCCATTACCCATTACCCATTACCCATTACCCATTACCCATTACCCATTACCTATATCACCTATTGACTTTCTTCAGCCATGCAACGAAGAGTTCGCAATATAAAAGAGCTTGCCCGGACAATCAGGCATATCGAAATCCGTTCGAAGCGGCTGGTGAATGAACTCTTCAGCGGTGAATATCACTCATCATTCAAGGGGCGCGGTATCGAGTTCAGTAATGTTCGGGAGTATTCCTGGGGTGACGATGTAAGGACTATCGACTGGAACACGTCGGCTCGCAAAAATGACCTTTATGTCAAGCTCTTTACCGAAGAAAGGGAAAGGACGGTGTTGCTTGTTCTCGATGGATCGGGGTCGATGTTGTTCGGTAGCCGCCAGCGTACGAAAAAAGAACTTGCCTCGGAGGTGGCGGCTGTGCTGGCGTTCAGTGCGATCATGAATAACGACAAGGTCGGGCTGCTGATTTTTTCCGATCATGTCGAAAAATTCATACCGCCACGAAAAGGAAGGAGTCATGTACTGGTTATTCTCGAGGAGATCATAAGCTATGAGGCACAAAACCGAAAAACCGATATCGATGCGGCACTTTCCTTTATCCGTTCTACCCAGAAGCGACAGGCGATAGTTTTTCTGCTTACCGATCTTATCGACGAACGTTACGAAAAAGCCATGAAGATCCTCAATGCAAGGCATGACTTTGTGGTTGTGCACCTCACCGACCCGCTCGACACGGAAATACCCGGCAGCGGTATTCTCTGGGTCCAAGACCCTGAAACAGGAGAAGAGGGCATTATCGACGCTGCTGGAACAAGGGTACTGAAGCGTTACAAAACGATCCGGCAGGCGCAACAGGAGCTTTTGATGAAAAAACTCAGCGGCATGAAAATCGATACGATTTGTCTGCAAACGAACAGTTCCATTATCGGAGCGCTCAACAGGTTTTTCCGGTACCGTGAGAAAAAAGTCTGACATTCCGGCAGCATTGCTGCTGGTATTCTCCCTTTTTTTTGTGTTCTCTCCGGCAAGGGCAGATGATGGTGACGGCAAATACAGCAGCGACTTTTCTCCTGCATCGGTTACCGTAGGAGATAGAATAGCATATACGGTTACGGTAAAGCATGAGCCGGGACAAACCGTGGCCTTTGCAATGCCTGACAGTACAGGGATTCATCCATTCGTACTGATCGACCGGCAGGAGAAAAGACCTCGGGAGCGAACGGCTGCTTTTCAGGCGACGCTTGCAGTGTTCGATATCGGTGAATATGCGTTGCCTCCGGTAACCGTTACCATTCGTAGTACCTCGGGAGCCGAAACAGTGATGCAGGTGGTGCCTGAAAGCGTTGTTACAGTGAACGCATTGACCGATTCATCCGTCACCGCTTTATTACCGATAAAACCGATCAAACGGCCTCACCGCACAACTGCAGAGATTTTTTTCGCGCTTTTTCTCGGTGCAGTAGTGGTTGTAGCGGTTATTGTTACCTGGTTTCTGGTGAAGAGAAGAAGAGGCTCCTTATCTCGAGAGGTGGATCATTCGAAGGTGGCGCTTCGGAAAGTACGAAAGCTCGAAAAAAGCCTCGGTAAAACCGTGCAGCCCGAAGAGTGTTACGAACAGCTTAGTTTCCTGATTCGCGAATACCTCGAAGGTGCTTACCGTATCAAGGCTTTCGAAGAGGTGACAAGTGAGATAGAGGAAGAGTTGTCGGTCATTTCTGTCCCCGATGCCATTGTACTTACCGACGTGCTGCATCAGGCTGATCTCGTCAAGTTCGCCGAGAGCCGTCCGGGAAAAGAGGATTGTCGCACATCTCTCGCTCAGACGAAAAAAGCGATCAGCGTAAAGACGTAGGAGTGCAGGGCAGATCGATAAAGGGATATTTAGCTGTTTTCAAGTATCGTCATAAGCGTCTCGAGGTTCTTGCGGAACCTGCGTGAAAAGATGCCCTGCATGAAAGGGTCGAAGAGTGCATTGAATCCGGAGTGAAAGATGGTAAACGAAAAGGTGACTTTCGTGCTCATGTCAACGGCTTCAAGGTTGAATGTGCCTTCGTAAGGAGCAACACTCGATGTACTTGCAAAGCTGAAGGAACTGCCCGGTTGATATGCCGTTATTTTCCACTCGGTCCGTAAGGGAAAGTTCATGATGTTCCTAACCTCGAAGGCTTTTGTCCCTTTGCCGATGACACCGTCGGTCAGAAGGCCGGACTCGGTTACGTCTTCCTGCCATACACAGTTGTTCGAAATATCGATAAGGTAGGCTTCTACTTCTTCGAGCGGTTTTCTAATGATGACAGAGTGCTGGATGTGCATTGAAGCGTTCCGCATTTTGGAAATACGATATGGCATTGGATAAACCCATGATGCATTTCCTGTTGAGTTGAGCAAAGAATACGTTTACGGCCGGGCATGTTTTCCACTGTCATGAATCCTCGATTGTATCGGAACCAACGAAACAATTGAAGTCCCGGCATAAATTGAGGTATTCCGTAGTATACCCGTGTGCAAATATACGCTATGCATTTCTTTTTTTTGTGCTCGTTAACTATCGGGAACGACGTTTCTTGCAGGCGTCTGCGTGATCCAAACTTTCAGATTGGTTCATGATCGGCCCAAAAGTGCAGGGTGAACGGATAGGGCGCAAGTGCCCGGCAGATTTTTTGTGAAAAGGTACTCGTCGAGCTCTTTGCAGGTGAGAATTCCTGCGGCATAAGTGAAAAATGTGGCAAAATCTTGGCCCGATACATGTCCCGTCGCCATGTTGAGCTATTGTTCACGAGGGCGGAGCGGGAAGACGATAGAGTGCTTTAGAATGCTTTGTTTCGGAAGATGATTTCGCGGAAATGGGAAAGAAGTTTGGGAAATGGTTGAGTCCCAAACAGGGCGATGGCACCAAGAGCTTCAACAAGGATTCCCCGTTTATTATTGCATGATCGATGAATTTTTCGTTCAGAAAGAAATGGCCCACATGGTGAGGGTGCCAATGGCGATAGCGGTCGAGAAGCTCAGAAGGGTGCCGATGAGAATATACTCGGCGAGTTTCTGTTTTCGGGCTTCTTCGAACCGGAGGATGGATTTTGCAGTTACGAGAAAACCTATCGCAGTGGGCAGGTTGATAAAGATAAAAAGAAAAATGAGCCCTCTTTCCAATTGACCGATGAGCTTGCCGCCATCGATCAGTCCGTCAGGATTGAGCTGGTTTTTTTCGAGGATTTCTTTCGTGATAAGGTTGATGAGAAAACCCGCGCCCCGGATGGTTGCCGTCAAACCTGCCAGGACGACGGTTGCCTTGTAAAGAAAACCGGAAAGCTCGGGCACGAAGTGTTGCTCGGCAAGCAGGAACGACAGTAAAACGAGGCTGAAAAGATGAGCTGTCTGATCGGCGATGAATGACCGGTAGCTCTTTTCCATGAAACGCTCTTTGAGATAATCGATAAGAGCATGAACAGCGAACAGGTACAAGGGAACCTGCCAGTATATCCATGCCTGAAGCAGCAGCCAGCTCACTACGGCATGAATCGCGGCATGGAGAAAGAGCAGTAAAAGGTTTCTTTTGTTGTTCGCCATCTTGCCGGTTTGCAGTAGAAAGTCGGCAAAGATATGAGCGCAAATCAGGATTGCTGCTATTTTTTCCATGAAAACACTGTTGATAACAAAATATGTTGTGGGTAAGCTTTGAGAGGTTGCTTTTGATGCTTGCAAGCTCTCAGGTTTTCATTCTGTTGGGATGTTCAGAGTATCGGCTATCTGCTGCTCTGTCCAAAGCAGTACATCATGTATGGTGTTCCAGTGGGCACGCTGCAGAGAACCGCCGACAGCCTGCCGGGTAGGCTTCTTGCCGTCGCTCGACTGCCACCGGGCGGCAGTCTGATCCTGAGTCAGGCCCGTGAGAACGCTGTTGACAGCCTGGGATTCCGTAGGAGTCCAGTCGGATACAAGACAGTCGAGCAAAGGGATTGTCGTTCTTTTGAGCGTACTCCAAAAGGGAAGTGCGTCGTGCTCGGTGCTCCATGCCAGCCGGGAATTCTTCATGGAATCGAGAAGCTTGCCGGAACGAGTGAACGCCGGGCCTCGTGAATTGGAAATGTTTGTCGGGTCGATATATTCGACCTCTCCGATTCCGATGGCGATTCGGGTATCGTACTTGATATCGGGATTGGAGTTCATCCTGAGAACGGTTCTGAAGAACAGCGCCGCTCTGAGCGCGTTTTCCGGCCGGTTGAGAAGCAGCTGCCAGCTGTCATGACGGAATGTATCCATGCTGCCGTAAACCGAGCCGGGAGAGACGGTGTTAAATGTCGAAACAGAGGCTTTCAGCCACGCCATGGCTTTCGTGCTGAGTGTGCTGGGCAACCTCGAAGACTTGACAAGGTCCCCCGTCAGTACCGCATATGTGGCCTGAGATTCGGTCATGTTCATCGCTTTGCGCCCGAAAGCTCTTGAGATATGCTACGTTCCAGAGATGTCTATAATGTACGAGCACAGCCGTAGCTTTGCAAAAATACAGCAAACACGAGCATGTATACAGTTCGATACGGAATCCTATAAAGCAATCCCGCCATCCTAACCCATGGCCCGTAGCACATGCTTCAACTTAGCCCTGAATGTTCTCCGTGAGTACGATAGTGCACCTTGCTTCGTTCAAGGAGCCAGGGACCTGAGTCTGGCAGGTAGGTAACGGGGAATAGGTAATGGGTAATGGATAGAAAAAAAAGCTGAACTTCGCAGCCAAAGCACAAAACCTCTTGCAGTCATTCCGCACTTGATGCGGAATCCATCTTACAAAGCCATTCCTCGGCCATAACACTAACGCAATCTTCAACTCAGAACTCAGGACTTAGAACTCAGCACTTGAATATTCTCCATGAGTACGATTTGTTTCGCTTCGCTCAAGGACCCAGGAGCCTGAATTTAGGAAATAGGTAACAGGGAATGGGTAATGGATAGAAAAAGAACACGAAGCTTTACAATCAAAGCACGATTCCCCCTTCCAGTCATTCCGCACTCGATGCGGAATCCATCTTACAGGGCTATTCCTCTGCCATAGCACTAACGCAATCTTCAACTCAGAACTCAGGACTTAGAACTCAGCACTTGGATATTCTCCATGAGTACGATTAGAACTTGCAGTATAGCCCAGATCCCAATGATCTTTACGAGTTTCAATTCTCCATGAGTACGATTAGAACGTCTGCTGCGTATTCGGGCGTGTACGAGGGGTATGGTTTCAATTCTCCATGAGTACGATTAGAACGCTCTTTTTCGGGTGTCAATTCTTGCATTAGGATTTGTTTCAATTCTCCATGAGTACGATTAGAACTCAAGGGAGTAGCTTCGGAGAGTTCTTTAAGCAAGCGTTTCAATTCTCCATGAGTACGATTAGAACAGTATACCAGTCACCTGCTTTTGCCTTGGCCATACGAGTTTCAATTCTCCATGAGTACGATTAGAACCGTTCCGGCTGACAAGAGGGGCAGACCTTACCTCCGGTTTCAATTCTCCATGAGTACGATTAGAACTTGGCGGTAGCACGAAAGATACTATTGCCTTTACTGTGTTTCAATTCTCCATGAGTACGATTAGAACTCATACAGGCATTGATGAGTTGCGTAAGAGAAAGAAAGTTTCAATTCTCCATGAGTACGATTAGAACGAAGCGGGACAGCTGATGCAACTATAACCCATGATCTGTTTCAATTCTCCATGAGTACGATTAGAACGCTCAACTTCCTTGTCATTTGCCGCCCTTTCATCCTGTTTCAATTCTCCATGAGTACGATTAGAACAAGGCAATGCTCAACCGTGAGGCTCCGGTGTTATTTATGTTTCAATTCTCCATGAGTACGATTAGAACCCGCAGCAATGAGCTGCAGAGAGGTGCGAAAACACAGGGCATGACGCGTGACAATATGCCAAAGAAAGTCGTCGATATCCAATAGCCCGAAAACCCAGGGAGGTCGACGACAGCTCTAAAGAAATATAAAATAAACTCTTAAAAATCGACACACCGAAAAACAGTTCGCACAAGACTACAAAAGCACAAGAAAACAGTTGGTCGACGACTGCTAAAAGAGAGTTAATAAACTTTAAGTGTAGATATTATTGATGCTTAATCCGTATGTCCTGCGCTAAACTTTGCAGTAACCACGATCCCTTCTTTATCGGTTCCATTTCAAGATGTATTGCCTCCTATTCCTTGCTAATCGATGTGCAATGCCGGTGTTATCGGAATAACTGTTAATTATTTACAACGTCCCCTAGTGTTTGGTTCGTTGACGGCAATAAAGATTTTGATATAGAGGGTCCGTTCATCATTACCTGATTCTTCAAGACAAATCATTCGCTACAGCCTCATATTCCCGCCAAGTGTTTTGTTGTAACCTGCAGTCTCACCAGCGAGGCTCCAAAGTCTCATATCACCACCATCAGTCATTCCGCACTTGATGCGGAATCCATCTTACAAAGCCATTCCACCATAGTACGTAATACCAACGAAAATCTTCTACTCAGAACTAAGAACTTAGAACTCAGTACTTCCTGTTCTCCATGAGTACGATTAGAACGTGTGCTGTACGACGACAGCGCAAGCGCGACGGTTGAGTTTCAATACTCCATGAGTACGATTAGATCAAAAGTGGGTACAAATACGTTCTTGGACGTTTTTCTCTTTGGGAGTCGCAATACTCCATGAGTACGATTAGATCAAAAGTCGTCGATTCCGGGATGGGGATCCGCGGAATGACCTTTGTCGCAATACTCCATGAGTACGATTAGATCAAAAGAGTACCTCTGGAAACACTTGTCTGGTAAGGGCTCCCAGAGCAAAATGGATGGCTCGTGTAAAAATCAGTGATGTCAAAGGACAATGTGGTGATTTTACTCTCTTTGCTTACCTGTATCTTACGTATTTTGAGCATGTTATGCAACATCGAAGGCTCATTTGCTTATGTGATGGTAGCTAATACTATGTTTTTTATGGTGTTATGGTGAAATTTGCGAGCAGCTGGTTTGGTATAACGACGAGGGTTCCGAGTTTTTGGTTGATACTTATTCTAAGTGATTACTTTGGAAGCTTATACGGCTCATACTCCTCAACCTTTCCCGTCATCATATCTTTCAGTAAGCCAACCTGCTTTTCGATATGCCGCCGGACGTTGAGGGTTCTGCCGGTGTAGCCGTCTTTCGATTCCTGCCACATACGGGTTTCGAACAGCTTGCCTTTTTCTGAGCATCAAGAGACATAACGATTTAATCGACAAGGTCTCCTACCCTATATTTAGGTCCATGGGTGATTACAATAACGTATTTAGATAGTTTTGGGTCATACATTGCAACGGCTTCATATAGATGATTGAGCTTATGTGCGAGTACGAAAGCTATAGGCAGTGTCGCGGGGCCATTGATTTTTATGATTTCTCCTCCATATATTTTTTTCGCAGCAATTAATTCATCAAGCTTTTTTTCTACAGTCTGAACGAGTACGTCATTTTGGGCGGGAACGTCTCCCATGCACAACTGAAGAATATTGTTATTCTCTAAATCTATTTTGTATACCTCCATATTTGGTTCTCTTTTTTTTATGCCTATCTGTGTAAGAATTTTAGCGAGTTCAACGATCGTTGGCCGATCTTTTATAGATAAATCACCTCGCTCAAGGTGATGAACGGTTCCGCGATAAATATTGTCACTTCCTAAAGATAATGGGACATCATCGTTTTTGTTTAGGTCGCTATAAATTATGGCAATTATCTGAAGGTTTAGCTTTTTACAGAACTCGAGCCATTCGGGTAGAAGTTCCTCTTTTCCGTATACAAGAATTGCATGAGTTGCTGATTTACAGATCTCTTGATTCTTTGCATCTGGGATGCCTCCAATATCAATAAATGTCAAAGGTTCGGAGCAGTTATTCACCCATTCTGCCCACATTTCTACTTTTTCTTTTGAAAAGCCACTTTTATATGGCAGCCTCAAACGTTTTGCTAATTCAGGGTCTTTGTTGTGTGTTTCTTGAAACCAAGCTCCTTCTCCATCTGGACATGCAGTTATAACATAGGGATATGGCGAACCTGTCTGTGCTTTTATTGATTCTTTCAACCCGTAACGTAAGCATGACTTTCCAGAATGATGTGGGCCACCAATAATGATTTTCATAGCATCTTCTTTATTGATTGAAAAAAGTAGGCGGGTGTTGTACTGTTGACGTAATATAGAAAATGTCAGTAGTATAAACAGTTGTGCCTCTCTCGTGATATCGTTTTTGTGATATCTTCCAAACCAAAACTGACAAGCTGATAGATGTGATTATGACGGAGCCTCGTTAACTGCAGTTGCATCATCGAATCTTTAATGTTTTTTCTGCGTCTAAGAAGCGATACTCCATAAGCTATCGGTTCATTTTAGTAAGAGGAGTTGACTCGCCGAGAGTTGAGGGATGGCTTGGCATGTTTTCTTTAAGCATTGTGGCTGTTGGTTGGGATAATAAGAGTTAACTTATTTTTATAATGGGTTTTAATTAGAGTTTTGAATTTGATGTGTCAATGTTGTTGATATTCCGTGTGCTGATAAGAAGAGAGTCCAGTTCAATGGAGAAAAGATTACTGGCAAAAGCGGAAAGTTTTTCTGGCGTAGAAAATTATTGTTTTTGTTTCTTCGGTTTGGTATTATTTAAGTAATAATCAGGCGGAGCAAGTGGAGCAAGTTTCTTATATTATATACACTGTTGATTGAGATGTCTTCTTGTTCAGTTATCCGTTGCAAGTAAAGCAGTAGCCTCGACGTTCCCCCCACCCTGATCTATGGACACGAAGTCCGTGTGTCCACCGTGTTGTTCGGTAGTATAAACTTTCTGGATTACCTCAAGACCGTAAAGTTATGTCCGGCAGTTCGCATCCAGTAATACAGCTTGGCTTTGATCTTTTGAAAGAAAAAAGCATTGAATCTCATCTGCTCGAAGAGTACAGAGAAGCATTTTCACTACTTGATATTGACATAAGCACCGGGTTAAAACTTGCTGGACTTCGGTCGATCTTTTCTGATCCTACAGATTCGACAACTGCCGCCAATTATTACTTGCCATGCAAACTCGATCCCAAAACAATCAACTATCCAGATCAGGATGTCGAACCGAGTGATTTCGAAAATGTAAGGCCCCCTAAGCCATCTTCTCAAAATTTACTCGTTCAGCTTGAGCGTTACGGTTCGTTCGTTGCAACAAGTGCTGATCCGCAAATCCCTGTTTACGACCTCTTCAAATCTGTGGCGGCGGTTCATGATTGTCTTGGCCTTAAACAGTGTGATGAAGAATTCGATAAGAAATGCCTGCTTGTCGGATGTGACTTTTCGGGCATTCAGGATACAGTGTATACGATTTCTTCAAAAGGTGCATTGAAAACCCTGCGTGCCCGATCGTTTATGCTTGAAATGCTCACTGAGCATATCATTTATGAAATTCTAAGCTTGGCCGAAGCTGAACGCCATGCTGTTATTTATTCCGGCGGGGGGGGATTTGGGTTGCTTTTGCCGAATAAAAAAGGATTGAAAAAGGACATTGGAAAATTTGGAGATCTCCTGAACGACTGGGCGTATTCAGAATTTTTCGGAAAGCTATTCATCGCGTTGGATGCGTTGCCATTCGAGAGAGAGAGCCTCGAGACAGGGGGAGCTTTTCAAACTAAGAGGCAAGAACAATCCGATAATTTGGATAAGCAAAAACGGCAGAAGTTTCTCAAACAATTGGATAAGCTTTTCGAGCCGAAGATGCCGAAGCAAAAGTCCGTTCAAACCGAATGCCAGATTACCAGAAGAGATGATTTGCCTCCAACAAAAATGTTCGCGTTGCCTGACAATATTGTGAGGCCATCGGAAAAAATATCAATGCAAGATGTACTTGATAAAAAAGAAAATCGCAAGTCACTTGAGGATTATAATTGGGCTTCAGAAAGTTGTTTCCATCAATTCAAGTTGGGTGATAAACTGGTTGAAGAATACCGTTTTATTTGCCGTTCAAGCGTTGAGTTGCAGAATGACCCATATTTGAAATTTCCAACCATAGATTCCGATGTAGATAACCTGCAGTATTGCTATTACTACTTGAGCAATGGGAGAGGCGCTCGCAAACCATATTGGCAAATTAATTTTTGGGATGGAAACGGCACTCCTGTTGTTTATGCCGATTATGCCCGTAAGCACGGTGATCTTTCTGAATATGCCCAATCTATTGAGTTAGAAGCGATTCAAGGTGATGGCAGACAAGTAAATGGCAGCGAAGAGATCAAAAACGATACTGCCACGTTTGAAGGTCTTTCGGCAAGCTCCTGCGGCGCAGATTTGATTGGTGCACTTCGTATGGATGTAGATGACATGGGCAAATTGTTTGCCGACATCGAAAAGCTTTCGATGCTTTCGGCAAAGTCGCGAATGTTGAACCTTTTTTTCAAAGTCTATCTCAACGAAATTTGCACTACAAACTTGGGCGATAGCCTTAAGGCAAAAGACATAGTCGGAAAGGAATATGATAAGGATAACAAACATGGAAAATCTGGACGAAACGTGTCGGTGATTTATGCAGGTGGCGATGACCTGTTTATTCTCGGTGCCTGGGACGAAACAACCGAGCTTGCATTTGATATTCAACGCTGTTTCGCACACTTCACCGGGGGACTAGGAATTTCAGGTGGGCTGACATTGCACCAACCCAAGTTCCCGCTTTACCAGATGGCACGAAGATCCGGTGAAGCAGAGCACGTGGCGAAGCAAGCAAAGGCGCAAAAAAACTGCTTTACACCGTTTTTACTTGGTTTGGACGATGTTGATAAGCGATATGAATTTGACAACAACAAAACGGTTCGGGTCATTGATTGGGATGACTCAAAATTTTTTGAAATACTAAAAAGCTTAGTGGCCCTAACAGATAAGCAAATAATCGGGAATCAAATTGATGCCGTCAAGCTCGAAGGTGTATCACGAGGTTTTATATATAAATTATTCGAAGCTGCTAAAGACTGGGTGATCGAAGACTCTTTCTATTTGCCTCGGTTACGCTACATATTTGCACGTTTAGAAAAGCAATATAACGAGCATAACAATGATGATATTGAAATATTGAGGAGTCATTTATTTGTTCCAATTAAGCCTGAAAGAGAGAAGTCTGTGAAACTTCTAAGTTTAATTCTTAACTGGTTTGAGCAACTTCAATGCAGCAAATAAGGGGAGTGAAAATATGTCGTCAGTTCATGCTATTAAGCAAAAAACTTCTAAATACAATGCTAATTTATATGATGAATTGGAAATTGATGATGCAATTGAGTATGCAGAAACAATTGCAAAACATATGCGGAAAGTAAAAAATCATCAGTTAAGACGTTTTTTTTCTGCTATCAAAAATATTCAAAAAAAAATCGTTGATCTCAAGGATGAAGATCAACTCCCACCTGAGAACTATGCTGAGTTACAAATGCTTAGGCCTCAACTTGCAAATACTGTTGGACGTTTACGTGGTCATGAAAAGTTTGTTATGCAAGATTTGCTAGACATTTTACAACCAGTTTTTAAAACTGTTAAAAAGAACAATGATTTTGTTCTTTTTGTCAATTTTTTTGAATCCATTGTGGCCTATCACAAGGTTTATGCGAACGATTAAATTGGAGGAAAATTAATGTCAAAAGGTCTATTTGGGCATGTTGTTATAAGAGGGGCAATTATTGCTAAAACCGGTTTGCATATCGGTGCAAGTGCCGACACAGTGGAAATTGGAGGAATTGACACACCTGTAATTAAGCACCCGATTACTTTCGAGCCGTATATACCAGGAAGCTCGCTTAAGGGAAAAATGCGTTCCTTATTAGAAAAAATTAATGTTTGTGATAATGGTATGAAATATAATCGCCCTGTTGTTAAGGGGAACAAACCTATTAATCAACATATTTGTGATGATATAATCCAAGCTTTGGATTGTCCCGTATGTCGTGTTTTTGGCTCAACAGGACAAGGAAATCGTAATGATAACCTTAGCAATCAAAATCATCCTGCAAGAATCCTTGTTCGTGATGCTACTCTATTAAATAAGGATTTTCTAATTCCAGATGCTTTATTAATCACCGAAGCAAAAATGGAAAATGTACTTGATAGAGTTACCTCACATGCAGTTCCTCGCACTATTGAGCGTGTTCCAGCCGGAGCGAAGTTTGCATTTGAAATTGTTTATCGAGTTGAGGGAGAAAAAAATGCCGATAAAAAAGAAGTTCAAACAGATGTGAAAAATATCCTTTTGCTTCTCAGGGCCGTTGAGCGAGAAGGGTTAGGCGGCAATACTTCTCGTGGGCATGGTCAAGTCGGGTTTGAACTCACTGAATTCTTTTACCAAAAAGTGAAAGAAAGCGATTCAACATCCCAATTTTCTGAATCAAAGGGTTTGGAAAAAGTTATTGAACATATTAACAAAGACAATTGGGAGCTGCAAGGGCTATGAAATATCTTGTCGAACTGCAATTTGATCATGCGGTTCATTTTGGATCATCAGTTGCTGGATTTGGTGTTGAGGAAGTTGATGATACATGTCACTCGGATACGCTCTTTAGCGGTATCATTAACCAGCTTGCCACAGTTGAACATCTTATTCCTCACTTCAGTCTCAAAAATTTTCTTGAAGAATTTGATTCACAGAAACCACCATTCCAAATTTCATCATTCGGTCTTGTAAAAGATACGGATTATTTTCTTCCGAAGCCTTTACTTGAACCTGCTGCTTTTACTGCCGAGCCATTGTTAACAGAATACAGAAAAGAATTTAAAAAACTTAAATGGATTCATTTGGAGGATTTTCATAAATGGCAGAACAAATTGCTTTCTGGTAGTGACATCAAAAATTATTTCGATAGTTACAGCAATGAACCACCTCCGAAGGCTCCATCGTTCTATAAAACACTCACCAAAGCACAACATGCCCAAGACAGGGAAACGGAGGCTACCCAACTCTACCATGTAGGGCAATTGTTTTATGCCGATGAAGTTTACCCTTTTTTCCTTGTAGATTTTAACTCGAAACATCTCTCATGGGAATGGTTTAAGGAGGCATTGCGGCTTTTGGGGATCTCAGGTTTGGGAGGACGACGCTCAAGCGGCTATGGAAAATTCACCTTACGATATGAGCCGATTTTGATTGGCGATGATGAATCTCAATGGCCAAAAGAAGTTCGTGAAACTACTCGGCATAGAAAAGCAGTTGAATTATGGAATAAAGTTCTAAATCATGAAAGTGAAGGCAGATATCTATTTTCACTGCTAAAACCCAAAGTAATAACTGAAAATGATTATGTGTCCTATTACTTATTAATTCGAAAGGGATGGTTCTTTTCCAATTCGAGCTTTTATCAAATGAAGCGAAAAACCGTTTACATGTTCTCGGAAGGCTCAATTTTTAGCAAGCCTATTGAAGGTGAATTGCTCAATATCTCTCCTGATGAACTTCCCGAAGAGCATCATGAACTCTATCGTTACGGGCATCCTTTTACAATCCCATTTTCTATTTGAATACTATGAGTTACGAGGAAAAGATAGAGCGTCGAACAGTTAAGCTTACAACAGTAACACCTCTTCACATCAAAGGAAAAGATATTGATTTCGGGCAAGGATTTGTACGGCGTAATAATTACTCAGCATACGCAATTGACCATATGAAACTCGGCAACTACCTGCTTTCCAAAAACAAGTTTGAAGTTTATTTGGAAGAAGTCGATAGGCTTATCAGTCGCCGTAAATTTAAGGATTTTAATTTCCAAAAATTTTTGAAACATCATCACCTCTATGATATTGATAAACCCGAAACACATGATGAATTAATCAAGGCCGGTGTTTTCAAAGGGATTGTCGAGTCAACAAATGATAAGCAGTTCGTCAGAGACGGTATGCAACGGCCTTTTATTCCAGGGTCATCAATTAAAGGATTTATTCGGGTTGCCTACATTTATGAGCATTTTAAGAGCAAGTTATTTGCAAATCGAGAAACTTTTGAAACAGAAATTCGAGATTTTGATAGACATCTAACAGATATTTTTCGTTTTATATCTGTAACAGACAGCTGTGAACTGAATATTCAACAGCTTAAAGATGAAACTGTTTCCATCATCTCCAGAAATACAAGAAACGAGAAGATCTTGGCACAAGCGGAAGAAGGTGAAGCCAGAGTTATTGATATGTTTGGGAAAATCAAACTACAAGCAAATGGTATAAAAATGTATGATATTGACGAAAAACTTGTTAAGCAATTTTTTCTAAAAACCGGAGATATAATTTCTTCATATAAAGCCGATAAAAAAGGAAAGGTCATCAAAGAGCTAACGGTTAAAGAGAAAACATCTGTTAGCAAACCGGTTACTCAAAAGGTTATTAGCTTAAAATTCAAGGATAAAGAAGAACTTGAATGCTTTAACGGGGAAACAACTTTCGATATCATTCTAAACAAAAATAATTCGAATGTCCCTTTTAAAAGCATAGAACATGTACTTGCAGCGCTTGATTCTTTTTCTCAAAAAATCTGGGAACTGGAAACAGACTTCATCTCGGAAATCACTGAAAATATTGCATCTATCACCGATATAGGTGCCTTTTATTCTCAACCTCGTACTGCAAATGCACGATTAGGTTTCGGAACGGGACTTATTAGCAAAACTCCTGATAGTATTTTAGAAGAAACCATGTTAACAGAACTTGTTAATGCGCATTTTGATCCAAAGAAAGATCCGCCTCACACACGCCCGAAAAGTCGTAGAGTCATCTCTTTCGATAATAATGCAATGCTTCCGCTTGGATGGGTAAGGCTGGAGTTAATAACATGACAAGAAAGAATATACAAGATAAAGTTTACTCCTCTCAAGCATTTAAAATTTATAAAATTGCTAATGATAAGCTAAAAGAAAAATATTATTTTTCACATGATTTGAATTGTAATGACAATAATAAGAAAATTGATCCTGATAGTCTTTTTTGTCATTCGGCACAAGCTTTAAAAATCAAGCAAATTTCCGATGAGTTAAGTGCCCTGAATTATGATTTGCATATTCTTCTCGTAGGAACAAGCCTTCAACCCCTTATGCTATCTGTTTCTGCAATTAATTCGGAACAAATTTTACTCCTTTATGCTTCTGATGGAACAGAGCAAAAGAAAGATGACCTTACGGACTACATCAGAGCTTTTAAGTCAACAAAGGTGATATCAAAGTCAATAAATAGTTCTGAGCCAAATACAGTTTTTTCTACGATTAAGGATTTTATAGAAAAAGATGAATGGCGATGCAAAAAAATATGTATTGATATTACTGGTGGTAAAAAGTCAATGGTTGGAGGAGGCTTTTTGGCGTCTTCAATTCTTGATATAGATACTTATTATATCGATTTTGAAGAATACCGGAACGGAAAGCCTGTTATTGTGACGGAATTTATTAATAGGCTAGATAATCCATATAAAATTTATACGGTTAAAGAAGATCATCTAATCAAGAATTTATGGGATAAGGGGAATTATTCGACTGTCAAAGATCTTGTTACATCTTTGATAGAAGAGTCGCTTACAAAGGATATCGCAAAACGCTATTCACTAGAAGAAAAATATAAGAAATACGATGAGATAAGTAAAGCAGCTGCGTGTTATGATGCGTGGGTTAGGTTTGACTATCAGGGAGCAAATAAATCTCTGTTTGCTGATTATGATGAATATCATGATGGAATCCTCGATGAACTTGATAAGTGCTCAATGGTATTTATGGAAGGTAAGTGTTGTAAGAAGGAAAACGCTAAAATAGCTTTGATGTTGGCTGTAGACCGTTATAAGCGTGGAGCTGACGCTAAACGATTTGAGGAGTGGAATAGAGCTGCGCTGTGCTATATGCAGGCAGCAGAAGCGCTGCTACGCTTTAGTTATTCGGAATCAGAAGATGAGCCATTGAGATCAGGAAAATATGAATTTTTTTCAAGTAATCTTCTGAGCAAGCTTTTTGGTTTGAAGATTAACAATGAAACTCAAGAGATACAAACTTGCCATAGGGCAAAACAATCACTTTTTTATAATTGTGATTTGTATAGAAGATTAAAAGAATCTGTCATCAATAAACGAAATGAACTATCGCATTATGAATGCATCTCACATGATGGCAAAAACAATGTAATGGAGCCGATGATAGATGAGATGGGGAGCGTTGTAAAAAGCTTTCTTGAAATGTTTGCTAAAATATATGTGATTGAAGAGAATTTTGTTGACTTATTCTGCAAGCAGGTTGCTTTCGTACAACTTGATTACAGCCTTCAATTCATAAAGATGGATTAAGCGAAGAGTGCTTTATCATTTGTTATTAGCAATAATATTGATATGTAATTGACTGTATCATGCGCATTGCCCTCGAATTATCCCATCGAAACCGCTATCTCACCCTGCCAGTGAATGTTAATCACCTGATTTCTTCCCTGATTTATCATATCGTTTCGAACAGCTCCAGCGAGTATGCGGAGCGGTTGCATGAGCAGGGGTATCGGTTGGACAAGCGGACGTTCAAGCTGTTTACGTTTTCGCCGCTGTTTCCGGGCGGACATCGCCGGTGGAAGATGAACCGGGACGGGACGATGACGACGGATGCGAGGAGCGTGTCGATTATGATATCTTCGGGGAAAGCCGAGTTCATCGAGCATCTGGTGGTAGGGCTGCTGCACCAGCCGTTTGTGCAGATAGGGCGGCAGCGGTTCAGGGTGGAAACAGTCAAGAAACTGGAGCCGCCGGAGCTTGGTGATGATATGCGGTTTATCATGCTGTCGCCGCTGGTGTGTTCTACAAAACTGAATGGGGAGAAGTATCCGAAATTTCTCTTTCCGGGGGACGAGGAGTTCAAACGCGTGCTGCTGGAGAACCTTCTGGGGAAGTATGAGGCCTTATGTGGTCAATCGTACGAAGGTGAGAATACGGAGTTACGCGTCAAGGTGTCGGAAGAATATGTGGAACGTAAGCACGGGAAAATCACGAAACTCGTCACGTTGAAAGAGGGTTTACCAGACGAAACGAAGATTCGCGGTATGCTGGCCCCTTTTCGGTTACGTGTGTCTCAGTCTCTGATGGAAGTTGGCTATTACTGCGGCTTCGGCGGATTGAACGCACAAGGTTTCGGCATGGTCAAAGTTGAGAATAGATAAACAATAAATATTTTTTAACAATTGAATATATGAGATCAGATAGGCCATTTGATCGAGGTAGGCTTAAAGGTTATATGTGGGAGTGTGTAATTCTTAAGCTTCTACGGGAAAATGAATTTTTAGAGGTGTTGGTGTCTGATAATATTAGAATAAGACAGCATCGAAGCCATTTCCTAGAAATTCGTGGTAGAGGTGCTTGGCATCAAATTGATTGTTGTTGTGATTATGATTCATTCATCCCTTTCATAAATCCAATAAGATTGCTTGGCGAAGTAAAGTTCCAACATAAACCTATTGAAAAGTATTTGATTAGAGAGTTTATTGGTACTATAAAGGATATACAGGAAAATTACTTTATTTCGGATGATTTTTCTACTTCTACGGAGCGTTATACTGAATTAGGGGTATTTTTTTCGGCAAATAGTTTTAGCGAAGAAGCAGAAAAACTTGCTTTTGCACATAATGTTAAAACAATCTCATATAATAACATTGCTATTTTAGAGCCCTTGAAAAAAATAGTTGAAGAAACTGAACGAAACTATTTGTCAGCAAGGTTATGCTTGAGTGAAAACAATCAATCTGAATTTATAACTCTTTTTAGAGATATCTTATTAAGGAATGAAGAAGCAATATTAAAATTTAAAAAGCATTTTCGAACTCCTAATGGATTTGAAAAAGTTATCAATTCCCTTCTTGATAAATTTTATAAGATTGGTGCAAATTTTGTTGCAAATTCGAGTGGTGGTGCAATGATGCATTTTGTGGGTATTAATACATTTCCTGATGAATTATTCGGAAAAACTGATACACAGCCTTGCCAAGTCTTTTATCAAAATTCTGATTTGCCTAATCGTGAATATGAGTTTTATTTGATTTTTTCTGAAGATCAGAAAAAAAGAAAATTTTACTTTAGCCCACCGACTTCTTTAAGACAAGCTGTTTTTTTTGGGAAAAAAAAGCAATAGACGAGAAAGAAAATATATTTAGAACTCTCCATACTGCAAGAAAAATTAATGGACTGACACGATCTCTTGTGATAAAATTAGATAATGACTGGCTTGAATCGGTAAGAAGTTAAAACGGATAGTGTTGTTTGTTTTGGTATATAGGTTATGTGGTTACCTTACATTGAATGAAGAAAAACAGAAGGAAAGCAGGTGAAAATCACAAAACTTTTCACGTTAAAAGAAGGCTCGGTGGAAGAAGCTAATTTTAGCGAATAATTTGAACATCTCTGTCTTTACATTCTAAAACAGTTTATGGGATTTGGTTATTATTGTGTCTTGACATGATTGAGTTAGAAAAAGTGGACGGTGAAAAGTCTTGATCTTATAAGCATGATCCTCAAATCTAGAAGGGATTGCGATATCTCTTGATCAATAGTTGTATTCAAGCCAGAGATTATACAACCTTATTCCAATATAGCAGAGTCTGATGGCTGTGATAATCAATTGCCATATTTTTCTGGTTCGAATGTTGTTATAATGTTTTTTCTTCATAAAATATCTAAGATTTTTTTATAGAAATGATCATTATTGATCTAATCGTACTCATGGAGAATTGAAACTCATCACCCTGATAGGTTATCGGGAGTTCGCCGCAAGTTTTAATCGTACTCATGGAGAATTGCGACTCAAAAGAATTGTTTCCCTTGCTGACCAAGTTTTCGACAGCTTTTGATTTAATCGTACTCATGGAGAATATTCAGTACTGAGTTCTGAGTTGAAGAATGTATTACGTGTTAGGTGCTTTGTCAGAAGATGGATTCCGCATCAAGTGCGGAATGACTGATGGTGGTGATATGAGACTTTGGAGCCTCGCTGGTGAGACTGCAGGTTACAACAAAACACTTGGTAGTGATATGAAACTGTAACGGTTGATTTGTCTTGAAGAATCAGGTAATGATGAACGGACCCTCTATATCAAAATCTTTATTGCCGTCAGCGAACCAAACACTAGGGGACGTTGTAAATAATTGACACTTTTTGTAAGAGAAGCAGTTAAGCTGATCGTTCAAGATCAAGTTCGAATGAAAACGAGGAAATTGTGACTACGATGAGTTCATAGGAAGAAGTGAGTGATAACGATATATACTATATGTGCTTATGAGTCTTTTTCTCTCTTTCAGAAGTCGTCGGTGAGTTGTTTTCTTAGCTTTTGCAGCTTTGTTGCGAGCTGTTTTTCGGTGTGCTGATATTTTAAGCGTTTGTTTTATATTTCTTTAGAGCTGTCGTCAATCCCCCGGGGATTTTAGGCTATTGGAGGTCGACGACTTTCTTTGGCTTATTGTTACATGTCATGTGTAGTGTTTTTGCGCCTTTCTGCGACTCTACCTGGTGGGTTCTAATCGTACTCATGGAGAATTGAAACTCGGCCTCCTCCTGAATCATACCGTACCGGATCATCGTTCTAATCGTACTCATGGAGAATTGAAACAGCAACAGCGGCGACGACAAGACGTGTACCCGCACCGTTCTAATCGTACTCATGGAGAATTGAAACCTGGTATGTAAATCATCGACGATTTCGCCGACAACCTTCGTTCTAATCGTACTCATGGAGAATTGAAACCTGGTATGTAAATCATCGACGATTTCGCCGACAACCTTCGTTCTAATCGTACTCATGGAGAATTGAAACTCTTTAATTGCTGACCAAATCATCGTATTCCAAAGTAGTTCTAATCGTACTCATGGAGAATTGAAACTTGTGCTGTGACCTCCGTCTTTTTTAGCGCCGGACCAGTTCTAATCGTACTCATGGAGAATGTTTAAGTGGAGAGTTCTAAGTCCTGAGTTCTGAGTAGAAGAATGTGTTCGTGTTTGGTGTTTTGGCAGAAGATGGATTCCGCATCAAGTGCGGAATGACTGTAAGGGGGGTTTTGCGCTTTGGCTGTTGGATCTTACTTTTTCTGTCCATTTTTCAGTTCCTATTCCCCATTTCCTGTTACCTACTACCTCTCTCCCCAATGACCCCCCTGGATTCCTGAGCGAAGTGGAATGGCATTTCTGCTACTGTGTTGAATCGAAACTTTTTACAGGCTTTTTTTCTTCTTAATAGCACCTTCAGGTGGTTTCCCTTAGAGAAAATAATATAGTGTGAGCGCTTGACTCGGTATAAACCGGCAATGGTAGACATTTCGAGGGCAGTGCAGGGTTTTGGGCAGTTGAGACAGCATCGAGTGCCGGATGGCTCCGGCATGATACGGCAGTTTGCATGTTAGTATCGGTTGTTTTCAGTGAACAAAAAAACAAGGAGATAAACAATGGGGATCAAAACACGTGGATTTGCTTTTGCATTGCTTGCAGTTATGTTTTCCTGCACTCCGGCTTCCGACGATACTCAACAAGGAGGCAAAACGGAGAATTCCGGAAACGAAGGTCCTGCTTCGCTTAGAAATGAGCCCATCAAACCGATCGAGCCGGTGGTTGTTGCCGATCCGGCTCTGGTGGAGCTGGGTAAGAAACTGTATTTTGATCCCCGTCTTTCCATGTCGGGGTTCATTTCCTGCAACTCATGTCACAATCTCAGTATGGGCGGGAGCGATAACCTTAAAACATCGATCGGTCACCGTTGGACAAGGGGGCCGGTCAATGCGCCTACAGTGCTTAATTCCAGCATGAATATCGCTCAGTTCTGGGATGGCCGTGCAAAGGATTTGAAGGAACAGGCAGGTGGCCCTATGGCCAATCCTGACGAAATGGCTTTTTCTCATGAACTCGCGATACAGCTCCTGCAGTCGATTCCGGGTTACGTTGAGGAGTTCAGCACGGTGTTCGGTACGGATCAGATCGATATCGACCAGCTGACCCAGGCCATTGCAGCTTTTGAGGAAACCCTCGTTACGCCCAATTCCCGTTTCGATCAATGGTTGAAAGGAGATGATACGGCTATTACCGCAGAGGAGCTCGAAGGATATGAGTTGTTCAAGTCGAGCGGTTGTATTGCGTGCCACTACGGTTCGGCTCTCGGTGGAAACTCATATCAGAAAATGGGGGTCGTCGAACCGTATAAGACTGACAGTCAGGTAGAAGGCCGGATATCTGTTACCGGCAATGAGGCCGACCGTTTTAAATTCAAGGTTCCGATTCTGCGCAATGTTGAACTGACCTATCCGTATTTTCATGATGGAGAGGCTGCAACGCTCAAGGAAGCGGTCGAGATCATGGGTAGAATTCAGCTCGGTCGGGTGTTTAGCGAGGACGAAAACGCTAAAATCGTTGCGTTCATGAAAACTCTGACCGGCGACCAGCCACGCATCGAGCTGCCTTTGCTTCCGCCTTCATCGGATGATACGCCTCGTCCTGCACCATTCGATGAATAGCTGTTACAAAGAGTTCACTGGAAGAAGTGAGTGGTAATGATCTGTAACATTGATAGTTATGAGTATTTTTCTCTCTTTCGGCAGTCGTCGGTGAGTTGTTTTTTTTGTTTTTGCAGCTTTGTTACGAGCTGTTTTTCGGTGTGCCGGTTTTAAACGTTTGTTTTATATTTCCTTAGAGCTGTCGTCGACCCCCCGGGGTTTTTAGGCTATTGGCGGTCGACGACTTTCTTTGGCTTATTGTCACTTGTTATGCGCAGTGTTTTCGCACCTTTCTGTGGCTCATTGCTGCGGGGTTCTAATCGTACTCATGGAGAATTGAAACCGTTTTACGGCGCATCATGTTTATTAGCGTTCTTATGTTCTAATCGTACTCATGGAGAATATTCAAGTGCTGAGTCCTGAGTTGAGGAATGTGTTATGAGTTAGGTGCTAGGTGTTATGGTGGAAGATGGATTCCGCATCAAGTGCGGAATGACTGGAAGGGGGATTTTGAGCTTTGATATGTGGTATTTTGCTTTTTCTTTCCATTACCCATTTCCTATTCCCTATTTCCCAAACTCAGGCCCCTGGGTCCTTCAGCGAAGCTAAAGCTCAGATTTGCCTTCTCTTTTTCGCATCTTTCCTGAAAAGCCGGAAGAACGATGCAGGATTTTTTTTTCGATACAGTGACATTTGGATTTTCTCATCCCTGGTGGCTTTTGCTTCTGTTGCTGCTGCCTTTGGTTTGGAGGCTTGAGCTGTGGTATGAAAAGAGGAAGAGCAGGATGATGTTTCCGGGCGTTTCCAATCTCAAAACCAGAGGGATGGAAGCCGGTTGGTGGGTGCATCTGCCGCAATGGTTTGTGCGCTTGTCCATTGTGCTGGCGGTTCTTGCCATGGGACGGCCTCAGGTGACACGGAATGTGACGGTGGCTTCGGACAGGGGCATCGATATCGTGCTCGCACTTGATATTTCGGAGTCGATGCTCAAGGAGGATTTCGGCGGCAGCCGTCTCGATGCAGCAAAGGATATCGCCCTGCGCTTTATACGAAACCGCCCGAAAGACAGGCTGGGACTCGTGCTGTTCCGTGGAAAAAGCTTTACCCAATGTCCTCTTACGCTCGATCACAAGCTTCTCGGTATGCTCGTCAGGCAGGTGTCGGTCGATGCGATCAGTGATGACGGTACCGCTATAGGATCGGCGATCCTTGTCGGGACAAATCGCCTGAGTGCTTCGGTATCGAAAGAGAGGGTCCTGTTGCTGTTGACGGACGGGGAGCATAATAGAGGGGAGATAGATCCCGTTACAGCTGCAGGTATTGCAGGCAGTCAGGGGATAAGAATCTATGTCGTAGGGATGAGCGTGCAACGGCGGGTGGAGAACACCGAATCGTTTACCGAGGGGCAGGTTGCAGGCAAGGAGGATGTGCTTCGAAAAGTAGCTTTTTTGACCGGTGGCAGGTTTTTCAATGCTTCTGATGAGCGTGGTCTCAGCGATGCGTTCAGGGAGATCGACGCGATGGAGCGCAGCCGTCTGGACGGGCCGGTGCGGGTTGTTCGGGCAGAACTTTTCCCTCAGTTGCTGTTGTCGGCTTTAATAGTGCTTGTTACCGGTTTGATTTTGGGAGGGGTGAGGTTGCTGAGGATTCCGTAAAAGGTAGGTAATGGGGAGTGGGTAAGTAGGAAATAGATAAAAGGGAATGGGAAATGGGAAATGGGGAATAGAGGGGGATGGAGATTTTTTGTTTTGCATATCCTGAACGGCTGTTTCTGCTGTCGCTACTTGTGCCGCTTGCGGGTGTTCTGGTCTGGGGGATGTGGCGGAAAGCTCGAGCGAGAAAGCTTCTCGCCGACCGGAAGCTTTCTGAAAGTTTGCTTGGCAAATGGAGTCCCTACAGGGAGATTGTCATCCGTGTGATGCAGTTTTTCGCGACCGGGTTTCTTTTGGTTGCCTGGTGTGGTCCTCAGCTTTGTACGGGAGACAAGTTGGTGAGAAGGGAGGCCGTTGATGTGGTCTATGTACTCGATGTGTCCAACAGCATGCTTGCCCGTGATGAGGTTCCTGACAGATTGGGAAAGGCGAAACAGGAGATGCTGGTGATAAGTCGGGGGATTGACCGGGGCAGGAGAGCTCTTGTTGCTTTCGCTGGCTCGGCGGTTGTTCAGTGCCCTTTGACGGCTGACCAGCGGGCGTTCGAAGCGATGTTGGCTATAGCTTCTCCCGGGCTTGTCGAGGAACAGGGGACGAATCTGGAGGCTGCGCTCGACATTGCCGGCAGGGTGTTAACCGGCCGCGGTAATTCGAGGAATGCCGCTGGCTTACGCATTGTTGTGATTGCGAGCGACGGCGAAAACCATGACAAGACTTTTACCGGCACGGTTCGGAGACTGAGCGAGATGGGTATACAACTTTTTGTTGTCGGTGTGGGAACGCCAGACCCGGTTCCTATTCCGCTCCAGGATGATGAGGGCTTATCGGGTTCTGTAAGGCGTGATGCTGAAGGGAGTCCGGTTTTGACATCCTTCAGGCCGGAGGTACTCAGCAAACTTGCTGAAGAAGCTGGAGGGATCTTCTTGCACAGTCGTGAAAATGAGCCGGTTTCAGGTCGAGTACAGGAAGCGCTTGGCGCGGTAAAAAACAAAATGCAATGGATGCGTGAGCCGCGTTACAGGGAAGAGGTCTACCACTATTTTGTGCTGGTGTCCGTGCTGTTGCTGCTCGGAGCAGGAGTTGTGGCTTCCAGGAGCTGAGTTGCAGAGATGGATTTTTTCGTAAAGATTCTTACATTGATCTCTAACGATCATTCAGGTTCTCCAAGGAAATAAAACATTAGCGATGGGTCAGCAGATACAGCCAAAAAAAACTTTCGAGCCTCTGGAAAAAGCGAAGCTTGCCATGAGACTGGTCAACAACCCTGGTTTTGAAAAAGAAATCGACGAGTATGTCAGCGGCAAGGACTATGATGAGCATAGCGTGAATTTCTTCAAGAAGCAAATCGCTCTTCAGCAAAAGCTCCAGCAGGAAAGTGGAAAGCTTCTTGACACCGGTGGGCAGATTTTTTCCTTGGTTATCAACGCTCTTGCCAAAAGCTGGCAAAGGACGGCAGGAGAAAACAACAATAAGTAGTTTTTATTCGGAGCAGCCTCCATATCTGATCCCAGTCAGCCAAGCCATATCTTTTTTCCATGTTACAAGATCGTCCGGATTGAGTTTTCCGAGATGATTGTAGCCGCATGCCCTTGCCATAACCTTCATCATGCCGACTGAATTCTGAAGATAGTTGTGCAGCCGTTTTGCCGAGTTGTCGATAACGAGTCGCGCCCGGAGTTTTTCATCCTGAGTGGCAATGCCGACAGGACATTTGTTGTTGTTGCATGCCCGCATGCCGAGGCAACCTGCAGCCTGTATGGCGGCGTTGGCTATCGCTATGCCATTTGCTCCGAGTGCAAGCGCCTTGATGAAGTGTGATTCGGTTCTCAGGCCTCCGGTTATGATGAGTGTCACATGACTGGCGTTGCGTTTGTCAAGATGTTTTCTCGCCCGCGCAAGTGCGGGTATTGTTGGAACGGCGATATTGTTCTTCAGGAGATTGGGTGATGCTCCGGTTCCTCCGCCTCTTCCGTCGAGTATGATGTAATCCACTCCGACTTCGAGTGCAAAATCGATATCGTTTTCGATATGCTGAGCTGACATTTTAAAGCCGATCGGTATTCCGCCTGTTGCCTTTCTTACTTCTTCTGCAACCTTACCGAAATCCTCCGGAGTGACGAGTGCGCGGAACCGTGAGGGGGATACGGCATCTGTCCCCGGGGCGACGCCTCTTACTTCCGCAATATCATTGCTGACCTTGTCGGCGGGCAGGACGCCTCCCGCACCGGTTTTGGCCGCTTGGCCTGCCTTGAAGTGAAAGGCCTGGCACCGGGTTACCTGTTCGATGTTCCAGCCGAACTTTGCCGGGGCAAGTTCATAAAAGTAACGGGAATTTTCTCTGCGTTCCGCCTCGAGCATGCCTCCTTCTCCGGAGCATATTCCTGTTCCCGAAAGTTCGGCTCCTCTCGACAGCGCTATCTTGGTTTCCCTGCCGAGGGCTCCGAAACTCATGTCGCTTACAAGGAGCGGGATACCGAGTTCAAGGGGTTTTTTTGCGTTCGGCCCGATAACGAGGTTTGTGCCAACTGCGGTTTCGTCGAGCAAGGGAGGTTTTGCAAGCTGGGCCGTGAGAACCTGAATGTCTTCCCATCGGGGGAGCTCGCCAAGCGGTACGCCCATGGCTGAAACCGGCCCGTGTGGATCGAATGAAGCGGGGTCCGTTGTTGCAAGGGAGTGAATATAGTGGTTGAACGGTTCTTCCGTTCCCCCTTTTATGTCTGCATAGAGCCCCTGATAGATATCGCGATTCCAGGGCTGAGGGTTCGTTCGGGTCCACTGGGCTACTTCCGCTTCGTCGACATAGACGGCATCCGTTTTCAGGTCGATCCACGCGGAGAACTTATGCAGGGATTCATCGTTGTTATATTCGCTTATGCCACTGTCATAACGGTAGTCCCAGCCGTGTACACTGCAGAGCAGGTTTTTTCCGCTGACATGACCGTCCGCCATGAGCGCTCCGCGGTGATGGCATCTTCCATACAGGACTGAAACATCGTTGCCATAGCGGATAATAACAAGGTCTACATCTGCAACAAGAGCATACGATGGCTTTTTTTCCTCAAGTTGACTCCACGTTGCAACTTTAACTTTTTTTGTTTTAACATTGTTATACATAAGCAGAAAAGAAGATGTTTCGTTATGTTTTTAAAGATAATCATTAAAGCTCTCAAACCACTATGCAGTTTGATCCCAACAAATTTACCGTAAAGGCGCAGGAGGCTTTGCAATCAGCGGCCACGCTTGCCGGGAGCAGGCAGCACCAGCAGATCGATCCGGTGCATCTTCTTCATGTCATGCTGAGTGACAGTGAAAACATAGGTTTTCAGATAGCTCAGAAACTCGAGGTGCAAACCGATAATCTGCTTGCCGTTCTCGACAGGGAACTCGATCGAATACCGAAGGTTACCGGAGCTTCGGCGACCGGTCAATATATATCGCAGGATCTCGGCAAGGTTTTTGACCTTGCTTTGAAGGAGGCGGAAAGCCTCAAGGATGAGTATATCAGCTCCGAGCATCTTTTCATCGCGATGAGTGAAGCGGGCGGCAAGGTTTCCCCGCTCATGCGGGATGCAGGGTTGAATCGTGACGCCATTCTGAAAGTAATGGCCGGTATTCGGGGTTCCCAGCGGGTAACCAGCCAGACCGCCGAGGATACGTACAACTCCTTGAAGAAATATTCGCGCAATCTGAACGATCTCGTGCGCAAAGGCAAGCTCGATCCTGTCATCGGCCGCGACGAGGAGATCCGGAGGGTGCTTCAGATTCTCAGCAGGAGGACGAAGAACAATCCCGTTCTGATAGGTGATCCGGGTGTTGGTAAAACTGCCATTGCCGAGGGTATCGCTCAGCGTATCGTTGCGGGTGACGTTCCCGAAAACCTCAGGAGCAAGCAGATTGCAGCACTCGATATTGCACAACTGGTTGCTGGCGCCAAATTCCGCGGTGAATTCGAGGACCGCCTGAAGGCTGTCATCAAAGAGGTCCAGGATGCCAATGGTGAAATCATTCTTTTTATCGATGAAATGCATCTGCTTGTCGGAGCAGGTTCGGCCGAAGGAGCGGTTGATGCCGCCAATATTCTCAAGCCGGCACTTGCACGCGGTGAGTTGCGTTGTATCGGAGCGACGACGCTCGACGAGTACCGCAAGCATATTGAAAAGGATGCTGCTCTTGAAAGGCGTTTCCAGACGGTCTTGGTCGATCAGCCGAGTGTGGAAGACACCGTTTCCATTTTACGTGGTTTAAAGGAAAAGTATGAAATCCATCACGGGGTTCGTATCATGGATTCGGCAATCATTGCGGCTGCAGAATTATCCGACCGTTACATTTCTGAGCGTTTCCTGCCTGACAAAGCGATAGATCTTATCGATGAAGCTTCTTCCAGACTTCGTTTGGAGATGGACAGTGATCCGGAAGAACTCGACAAGGTCAACCGCGAAATCCGCCGTCTGGAAATAGAGCGTGAAGCGTTGAAACGAGAGCTTTCGAGCGGTTGAGTTTTATAGGGATCTCTCTTTATTGTCATGAAAGGTTCGAATGCAAGGCGGGCGAAGCGCAGAAACCGGAGTGCCCTGGCCTTGTCGGGATCAACAAAGCAATTGAATCGCGGAGAAAATGGAGAAAATAAAGTAAGGTGCCCTCATGAATAAATATCATTGTATGTTAGAGGCGGTTTCTTTTTATTGAACAATTAAAATAATGGCACTATGAACATGGGTAGGAATGTACTTGTTTTGCTGTTGCTCTTGATGGGCATGGCTGTTACACCGGTTTTTGCAGGATGGGACCCTCGTGAAGAGGAGCATGCACAGCAGACCGTCCGTCTTTTCCAGAAAACAGATCCGACTTTACAGGTTTTTTTCGATGAGGCTTACGGTTATGCAGTTTTTCCCGATGTGTATAAAGGAGGATTTTTGTTGCTGGGAGGCGCCCGGGGTAAGGGGTTTGTCTATGAACAGGGGCGCTTGATAGGTACGTCTTCGATTACCCAGATCAATGTAGGTCCGCAGCTTGGTGGTCAGGCTTTTGCAGAAATAATCTTTTTCCGTGCCCAGTCCGATCTTGCTGATTTCAAGAAAGGAAACTATGAGTTGAGCGCTCAGGCAAGCGCGGTGGTTGTGACGGCAGGTGTGGCGACCAAAAGTGAATATTCGGATGGTGTGGCTGTATTTGCCCTTCCCAAGAGCGGACTTATGGCCGAAGCCTCTGTCGGTGGCCAGAAGTTCTCTTTCGATGAATATTGAGCGGCTGGTTAGCCTGATGGCTGGATTGCTTGATCCGGTACGACCTTTTGAGAGAATGGAGTGCATGATTTGTCTGTCTTCCAACAATTTCTAACAACGATTTTTTTGCAGGGTATGAGTTATGAATTAGTGGTTGGGCTTGAAGTCCATTGTCAGTTGAATACAAACAGCAAAGCTTTTTGCGGGTGCTCCACCGAGTTTGGAAAACCTGCCAATACCAATGTTTGTCCGGTATGTCTTGCGCTTCCGGGAGCTCTTCCTGTGCTGAATAAAAGAGTTGTTGAGGATGCTGTCAAGCTCGGGTTGGCTACTGACTGTACCATTGCGAGGCAATCGATCCTGGCCCGGAAAAATTATTTTTACCCTGACCTGCCCAAGGGATACCAGATTTCACAGTACGAAGAGCCGGTTTGCTCGGAAGGCATGATTCATGTCGATACCGATGAAGGTCGAAAGAACATCAGATTGGTTCGCATCCATGTCGAAGAGGATGCCGGTAAATCCATTCACGATATCGGGGACGATACTTTCATCGATGTCAACCGGTGCGGTGTTCCCCTGCTGGAAATCGTGAGTTACCCTGATATTCGTTCGGCAAAGGAAGCTTCGGCCTATCTTCAGAAGCTGCGTCAGATCGTGAAATATCTCGGTATATCGGATGGCAACATGGAGGAAGGGAGCCTGCGCTGTGACGCCAATGTTTCCGTCCGTTTAAAGGGAGCTGAGGAGTATGGTACGAGAACCGAGATCAAGAACATGAACTCCTTCAAGAGCGTTGAAAAAGCCATCGAGTACGAGGCTCAGCGGCATATTGATGTGCTGGAGAGTGGCGGAAAGATTGTTCAGGAAACCCGTCTCTGGGATGCAGACAAGCAGGAGACCCGTTCCATGCGGGGTAAGGAGTTCGCTCATGATTACCGGTATTTTCCCGATCCGGATCTTGTGCCCGTTCAGATTGACGACGAGATGCTCGAAAGCATGAAACTCGAGTTGCCCGAGTTTCCGGAAGCCCGCTCCGAACGTTTTGTGCAGGAGTTCGGCATTCCCGGTTACGATGCCGGTGTTTTGACTGCTGAAAGGGAGGTGGCAGATTATTTCGAAAATGTTGTCCGTTGCAGCGGTGATGCAAAAGCGGCTTCGAACTGGGTTATGGGTGAGGTTTTACGGACTCTCAAGGAAAAAAATATTCCGGTCGCTTCATTTTCGGTTTCTCCGGAACGCCTGGGAGAACTTATTGGCTTGATTGCCGGTGGAACGATCAGTAATACCATTGCCAAACAGGTTTTCGAGCGTATGCAAGAGACCGCTGACGATGCCAAGGCCATTGTTGAAAAAGAAGGACTCGCCCAGGTTTCGGATACCGCAGAGATTGAAAAAGTTGTTCAGGATATCATCGATGCAAATCCCGGACAGGTAGAGCAGTACAGGAGTGGAAAAACCAGGATTTTCGGTTTTTTTGTGGGTCAGTGTATGAAAGCGATGAAAGGCAAGGCGAATCCTGTTGTTGTCAATGAGATCCTGAAGCGGAAACTCGAGGGGTGAGCCGTGAGGCTGTCAGGAATCGCTGAACAGGCCGTAATCCTGTTTTTTTTCTGGCTGTTTTTCGGAAGATTCAGGGTTGATGACTTCGATTTTCTGCCGTGCGTCCTGGAGCCTTTTCCTGCAAGCATCCGCGATTTTAAGCCCCTCTTCATAAAGCTTGATTGATTGATCGATGCCTGTATCGGGATTTTCCATTTCTCCGGTTATCTCTTCGAGTCTTGCAATAAGCTCCTCGATGGTGGCTTTTTTTTTCTGGCTCATGTGATCAGTCGTGATGCTGTGGGGTTTGTGGTTGTTCTTTGCTTCAGGTAACATAGTCAAAGCAGGAATGTATTCAAAGAATAGGGGATAGGTAGTAGGTAATGGGGAATGGGTAATAGGTAATAGAGGTATGGAGTTGTGGTTGCTGGTTTGTTGGGAAGGGATTGTTAATCGGGAATTTTGAGGGTGCTATGAAATTTGTCGACAGTGCGAAAATATACGTGAAGGCGGGTAACGGCGGTAACGGATGCATGAGCTTTCGGAGAGAGAAATATGTGCCGAAAGGCGGGCCGGATGGTGGTGATGGCGGCCGGGGCGGCCATGTGTTTCTCAAGGCGCACCGCCAGATGTCTACGTTACTCGATTTCCGGTACAGGAAACATTACGAGGCACAACGGGGGGTTCACGGGCAGGGGGCGAAAAAAAACGGAAAGATGGGTAAAGACATTGTGATTCCGGTTCCCTGCGGTACTGTTGTCAGGAATACTGAAACCGGGAATCTGATTGCCGATCTTACCGAAGATGGCGAAGAACTGCTTGTTGCCAGGGGCGGCAAGGGTGGTAAGGGAAATCCTCACTTCGCGTCGTCTACCCATCAAGCGCCGAGGTATGCCGAGCCTGGAGGTAAGGGAGAAAGCCTCGAGATCGAACTCGAACTGAAACTGATTGCCGATGTCGGACTTGTGGGGTTTCCCAATGCGGGGAAATCGACATTGATTTCTGCCATGAGTGCGGCAAAACCGAAAATAGCCGATTATCCGTTTACGACGCTTGTGCCGAACCTTGGCATTGTCCAGTACAGGAATTACAACTCGTTCGTTATGGCGGATATTCCTGGAATCATCGAGGGGGCTGCTGAAGGCAAGGGGCTTGGCCTTCAGTTTCTCAAGCATATCGAACGGACCCAGGTGCTTGCTGTTCTTGTTTCTGCGGATTCCGAGGATATTGCCGGTGAATATGCGCTGCTTCTCAAAGAGATGGAAAAGTTTGATCCGCAGATGCTGCACAAGCCAAGGGTTCTGTTGATCACAAAAATGGATATCGTCCCGGAAGGTTTCAGTTGCCCTGCTTTCGGGGATGATGTACGGGTGCTTCAGGTTTCCAGCATAACCGGTCTGGGCCTTGAAGAGCTGAAGGATGCATTGTGGGAGAAAATCGAACCGTCCCGGGATGTTTCGCAGGAATGTAAAACAGAGTCAGAGTAATCGAAGTATGGTATCGAACGATATTACCATAAGAACCGCTCGGCTTGCCGATGCGGGAGCAATAGCAGGTATAACCGCTTTCAATGCAGGTAAAGGCGTTATGCTGGAACGCTCTCCTGAAAATGTTATCGAGAATATTCGTAATTTTCTGGTCGCGGAGCACGACGGGAGAGTTATCGGCTCTTGTGCGATCGCTTTTTTCACGCTCCATCTTGCCGAAATTCGTACGCTTGCCGTTATCGACTCTTTTAAGCGGCTTGGAGTGGGCAGCCTGCTGGTTGGCAAGGCTGAAGAAGTGCTCAGGGAAGAAGGGGTTACAACGGCTTTTGTTCTGACGTTGAGTCCGGGTTTTTTTCTCAGTCTGGGATATCGGGAGGTGAACAAGGAGATGTTTCCTCAGAAAATCTGGAGAGACTGCACAAATTGCCCGAAGCTCATGGCCTGTGACGAAATTGCAATGATCAAGGAGCTTGACGGCGAGATGGCTGGATAGCTGAAAGGGCACTGTTTATCCTGTTCAGAGAAACCCGGTATCTTTTGACTATCAAGCTTTTTGCCTTTTGATTTTTTACCTTTGACTTTATTACATCGTGATTATTCAGGAAGTTATCGTTAAAAATAAAGCCGGGTTGCATACCAGACCGGCAGCGGCGGTTGTCAAGATTGCTTCTCGTTTTAAAGCCGACTTTTTTATTGAAATGCGGGGCTCCGAAGTAAATGCCAAATCGATTATCGGGGTTATGAGCCTTGCTGCACCGAAAGGCACAAAACTTATTCTGAAGCTTGACGGCGAGGATGAAGAAGAGGCGGCCAAGCAACTGGTCGATTTTTTTGAGCAGGGCTTTGGTGAGCAATAACCCCTTGTTGATGATTTTTTTCTTCAAGGTTGCCGGGCCTGTGTTTTTTCTCTGACAGGTAACAAGAAACTATTCCGAGGTGCCCTTGAGACCCCTGAGTATAGCGTTTGTCAGCCCGTTTTTCCCTCTTAAAGGTGGTATTGCCCGTTTCAGTTCGGCACTGCACGCGGTTTTACTCAAGCGGGGGCACAAGGTGGAAGCGATTTCTTTCAAGCGGCTTTACCCGAGGCTGTTGTTTCGGGGAAAAACGGTTTACGAGCAAGGGGTTTCCTGTAAGCCGGGTAATGAGGTCTTTCCCCTTCTCGACACACTCAATCCTTTAAGCTGGGTTGCCGTTGCCCGCGGTTTGAGGCGCCGGAAACCCGATGTCATACTTTGTGCATACTGGTTTGGTTTGTTTGCACCGCTCTATGCATTGATCAAGCAAGTGTCCGGTAGGAAAATGATTGTACTGATGCATAACTTTGCGTCGCATGAGACGTTTGCAGGGGAAACAATGCTCCGTAATCTCATGGTTGCATCGGCTGACGGTATCGTCACTCTTTCACAGCATGTCGCCCATGAGGTGCGGAAATCCTATCCGCATGTTCCGGTCAGGGCCCTGTTTCATCCCGTTTACGAGCCTGTGCGTAAAATGGTTCCGAAAGAAGAGGCTCGAAGGAAACTCGGTCTCGGGAGCAGTGAGTCGGTTCTGCTTTTTTTCGGGTATGTCAGGAAGTACAAAGGGCTCGATATTCTGATCGAGTCGATGCCGGAAGTCATTCGTCGTCATCCCGGAACGCAGCTTCTGGTAGCCGGAGAGTTTTATTATGGCGAGAAGATGTTCAGGGAGCGTATCGATGCCCTTGGTATCGGGGAGCAGGTGAAGGTATATGCGGAGTTTGTTTCAAACGACCGTATGTCTCTGTTTTTCTCTGCAGCAGATGTTGTTGTCTTGCCCTACAGGGAAGCTTCACAATCGGGAGTGGTACAGCAAGCCTACGGGTTCGGTCGTCCGGTACTTGTTTCCAGCACGGGTGGGCTGCCGGAAGCTGTTTTGGATGGTGAGACCGGTGCTGTTGTCAGGGCTCTCGACCCTTCGGCTTTTTCAGAAGGCATCTGTGATTTTCTCGACAGCATGAAAAGCGTTTGCTATGAGGAGAAGGTCAGGGAATATGCAAAAGAACTTTCCTGGGAAGTTTTCGCTGACAAGATAGGTGCTTTTGCCGGGGAGGTGGCCGGGTGAGGGTGAGCGATTCAGAGGAAACGGTGTTCGTGATTGTCGTGAACTGGAACAATGCGAGTGATACCGTTCGATGCCTTCAGTCACTTTCTTCGGTAGATTACTCCGGAATGCGTGTCATGGTTGTCGATAACGGGTCAACCGACGGTTCGGCCGGGCATATTTGGCACCATTTTCCTCAACACGAGATTCTTGAACTGAAGAGCAATCGGGGGTTCGGAGGTGGCTGCAATGCAGGCCATAAAGTGGCGCTCGAGAAGGGCGCCCGGTATGTGGTTTTTCTTAACAACGACACTGTTGTTGATCCGGGGTTTCTCGAACCGCTTATCGCTCCGCTACGTGAAAGGGATGAGTTGGCGGCCACGGTGCCCCGCATCTATTTCATGACCAGGCCTGACAGGATCTGGTATGCCGGTGGTGAGGTGAACCTGTTGACCGGGAGAATCGCTCATCGGGGTATCCGTCAGCCGGACGGTAAACGTTTCGGGTTTCCTTTTGAAACCGCTTATGCAACCGGATGTTGCCTTGCGGTGCGGGTAAGTGATTTCAACGATGCAGGAGGGTTTGATCCTTCGTTTTCCATGTATGCCGAGGATGTGGATCTCTCACTCAGGATGCAAGAAGGTGGAAAAAAAATTCTCTACGTTCCGGCTTCAAAGGTCTGGCACCGGGTGAGCGCTTCTGGTGGGGGGGAACTCGGCTTGCCGAGGCTGTGGAAAAAAAACCGGTCGATATTACGATTGCTGGTCAAGCATCGTGCGTGGTCGGGAATTTTTTTTTACCTGTTGCTTGCTCCGTTCAGGCTTGTGCAGGGAGCAACGGCTGTACACGATTTCACACGAGGTGAATAATTGCCTGAGTCGAGCGGCGGTTCCCGGCGTGTCGGGGGTGTACATGAATGCGGCTCTGCTTTTTTCGGTTTTTACTTAATAGCTGAAAGGTAAGATCTTATGTTTAAAAGAGTTGAATTTTCAGGCATTTGTTAGA